>NZ_CP047393.1:1529573-1835488 GCF_009858175.1 Pontibacillus sp. HMF3514 | reverse complement strand
AGGTTCTAAAAATGTAACCGCATAACTTATTGTTTTATCACTATGTTGTTCTAATAGCTGAAACATCGATCCCCCATGATGAACGTGTTCAATCGGTATCAAATGATCTGGGATTTTATCGATGCAATATACAACAGGTAAATCGTCTGCAGTACGAACACGTTCGATTTTTGCTAATGTTTCGACATTTATAGGATAAAATTTTTTAATGTCCTCTTCTGTTGGTTCAACCATTTCTGTTGACAGAAACTGACTCCCTGGCTTCATACCACCACGTTCGATCATTTCTGTTACACTAAATAGTTCTTCAATACCAGATGAGAACACCGGTTTAGGATTAACAAAGGTTCCTACACCATGTCTACGCGTTACCACATTTTCTTCTTCTAGTATCCGTAAGGCTTCTCGTAACGTAGCACGCGAGACGCCTAGTTTCTTTGATAACTGAAACTCGGATGGAAGTTTTTCTTTTGCTTGATATAAACCGCTATCAATATCTTTTTTAATTTCGTCGATCACCTGTAAATAGAGGTGACGATTATCTGTTTTTATACTCATGTAGTTCACCCCAACCGAATCGCTATGTGAGAGATCTGACATCTGACGTTCGACTCATCACATTCGAGATTAATATAACACTTTTCTCGACATAAATAAATAGAATTCTACTATTTTTATGAAAAAGACCCCATGTCATATTAATCACAATTTTCTAACAAAACGCTTATAAACTGGGAAACATGTGAGTAAGCGATTGCAAGTAGTAGTATGTCATAAAGGTTTTTGTGGAATGATTATGTCCCACTATTTTATGTTGAGATTACTGTTACACCAGTGTTTTTGGAAGGTTTTCGGTTAATTGTTAGAGGATGGTAGAGGTGTGATATCATTGGGCTACTTTTATGCATAATAAAAGGTGCCCAAAACTAGGACACCTTTTGTTGTTCTGTTATAGGAAATTGCATAATATTCGTTGCTAAACGGGCGCTTGCGCCTTTCTTGTTATGACGATCGTTCTTCATTTTGTTGTTGGGAAACGAGTACTTCTCTTGGTTTACTTCCCTCATAGGGACCAACAATATTACGTTCTTCCATTGCATCGATTAGTCTCGCTGCTCGTGTGTAACCAATTCTGAATCTACGTTGTAACATGGAAACACTCGCGCTTTGCATTTCTAATACCATTTGTACGGCATCTTCATATAAATCATCGTCTACTTCTTGTTTTACTTCAGTCTCTTCTTCTGGGATCATTTCTTCTTCATATTGAGCTTTTTGTTGTTCAACACAATAATTCACGACTCGTTCAACTTCTTCATCAGATAAAAAAGCACCTTGTACACGGGTTGGCTTAGAAGCTCCTACTGGAATAAACAACATGTCGCCTCGACCAAGAAGTTTTTCTGCTCCACCTGAATCTAAAATCGTACGTGAATCTGTTTGTGATGAAACGCTAAATGCAATACGAGAAGGAATATTCGCTTTAATAACACCTGTTATAACATCTACAGAAGGTCGCTGAGTTGCAATAATAAGGTGAATACCAGCTGCACGCGCCATTTGGGCTAGCCTTGTGATTGCATCCTCCACTTCATTAGAAGCAACCATCATTAAGTCTGCTAATTCATCTACAAGCACAACAATATAAGGAAGTTGTGGCTGAGTATCCTGACCTTCTTGATTGTGTTTTCGAACATACTCATTGTACCCTTCAATATTACGCGTTCCTGTATCTGAAAATAAGTCATAGCGACGTTCCATTTCTGATACAACTTTCTTCAAAGCTCTAGATGCTTTTTTCGGATCTGTAACTACAGGAGCTAAAAGATGTGGAATTCCATTGTACACATTAAGTTCGACTTTTTTCGGGTCAATCATCATCATCTTCACTTCATGAGGTTTTGCTCGCATTAGGATACTCGTAATAATTCCATTAATACATACTGATTTACCGCTTCCGGTAGCACCTGCAACAAGTAAGTGAGGCATTTTATTCAGTTCAGATACAATAGCATCACCCGAAATATCTCGTCCGAGAGCAAATAATAGTTTCGAGTCACTTGCTGATTTCGAATCCAATACTTCTCGAAGACTTACAGTTGCCACCTCTTGGTTTGGTACTTCAATACCTACTGCAGACTTACCTGGGATTGGTGCTTCAATACGGATATCTTTTGCTGCTAAAGCTAAGGCTAAATCATCATGTAAGTTTACAATCTTACTAACCTTTACTCCCACATCTGGGTAAACTTCATATTTGGTAACAGATGGACCTACGTGAACCTTTGTTACTTTCGCTTTAACGCCAAAGCTTTGGAATGTTTGCTCAAGCTTTTTAACGGTTGCTTGAATTTTAGATCGCTCTTGTTGTTGTGCATTATGTGTTGGTTCAGCTAATAAGTCCATTGTAGGTAAGTGATAGTCTAGATTCTCTACTTCAGTTAATGGCAAGGATTGTGTTATATCCACTTCCTCTTGTTGCTCACCATCTGATGACGTTTGAGCTGCGGTGTTACCATCAGGCTTATCCTGTCCTTCAGAAGAACTTGTATTACTACTATAAGCAACGTCTGTAAAGTCTTGAATTACAGGCTCTTGATCTTCTCCATATTCAATCTCTGAAGGAGCAGACTGTGTATTGTCCATATCTTCTTCTTGTTGTTCCAATTTCTTTTGCTCAGCAGCTTCTTTTTTCTCTTTTTTCTTTTCTGAGTATTGTTCTTTCTGCTCTTTAAGAAGATCCAACTGATTTGAAAAAAATGCTTTTATCCTTTCAACAATTTTCTGCAAGACATTTCCTAGTGATAGATCTGTTAAAAATAAAACGCCAACCACCATTGCAAAAAAGGATACAATTTTCGCTCCTGTTGGGGCAAATAGATAATACGTAAAGGCAAAAAGGGAAGCTCCGATGATACCTCCGCCAAGCTGAGTTGGTGGTAGGTCCCCTTGTAAATAGGCTTGAAAGTGATTCCAAGTTGTTTTAATAATTGAAGGCTCAACATTATTCTTCATTATGGCTTCAAATGTTTGGACATGTGTCAGTAAAAGTATTGCACCAAAAAGTATGTAAAATCCAACAAATCGTTTATGTAAGAATAACGGCCATTTCCTTTGAATCATTAAATACAGACCCACTATTAAGAAAAAGATAGATACTACAATATACCAGATACCAAAGAAAAAGCGGAATAAATTCTCTAGGCCGCTCGGAATTGCCCCCCCAGCAATAGCACTAGCACCGCTTGCAAAAACGGCAAGAAAAATGAAAAGTAAGCCGACCAGCTCAAATTTCACCTGATCTTTCATCTTGGTTTGTTTTTTTGTTTTTTTGCGTTTTTTCTTGGCCATTTCATCACCTCTATTCCTATGACAGAAAGCAGCCTTTACGGCTGCTTTCTTTGTCTATTATATCATATGGATAGAGGATGCGAACAGTTTGTTCACATCTCGATATCTGTCACAGAAAATGTATTACCAGGAATATAACGTTGATCTAAATAATCTTGAGGATCCGTTGAAAGCAGTTGAACAAGCTGAACAGTTCCGTCATCATTGTCATTTACTTTCATACTTTTTCCGTTAACAGACACGATACGTTGTTTTTCATAGCTTTTTGGATCATCTTCGTAAATATCATGTTCGCTTAAAGGTGTGTAATGAATCATTATTGGATCACCGTCTGTTCCCCGTCATTTGATTTGTTAGCTTCAATCATTTCATTAAGTTTTTTGATTGCGTGACTTACACCGCCAACTTCATTAATCAAACCGTATTTCACTGCATCGTCACCAATTACGTTAGTACCGATATCTCTTGTCAAGTTCCCTTTTGCAAACATCAAGTCTTTTAACTTCTCTTCATCAACATTTGAATTTCCAGTTACAAAATTTAAAACACGTTCTTGCATTTTCTCTAAGTACTCAAATGTTTGTGGAACACCTATAACAAGACCGTTCATACGTACTGGGTGAATGGTCATCGTTGCTGTTTCAACGATAAAGGAATAATCCGTTGCAACAGCAATTGGAACTCCAATGGAATGGCCTCCACCTAAAACAATCGATACGGTTGGTTTTGATATTGATGCGATCATCTCTGAAATAGCAAGACCAGCTTCAACATCCCCTCCTACCGTATTTAACAATACAATGAGTCCTTCGATCTTTGGATTTTGTTCAATCGCAATAAGTTGTGGGATTAAATGCTCGTATTTTGTTGTTTTGTTTTTAGGAGGTAACTGAACATGCCCTTCTATCTGACCAATAATTGGTAAAATATGAACATTAGAGTCTGCCGCTTGTGGCACATTGGACTGCCCTAACTGTTGAATTTTTTGCATTAAAGCAGACTGCTGTTGTTGCTGTTGTTGTTGGTCCTGATCCTTGTTTGGTTGATCTTCATTACCCATACATGATCGCTCCTTTCACACTTTCGCTTAGTATGAGCGAAGTTTGGACGAAGCATGCACGAAAATGGAAGTCTCTCCATGCTATCAATAAGAGTTAAAGCTTATAATCCATCTTCGGCGATATCCCCCTAATACGGAAGAATTGGAATAGAGATTAGTTGAGAGCAGTCCGTTGCTTTTGTGAGGAGTAAGGGGGTCAGAGAAACGGCAATACTCCTGTGGAAGACCAGCTGAGCCTCCTCGTTCACTCCGTTCTCTGCGGGGTCTCAACTGCCCTTTCTACCACTGGAGTTTGCCGTTTCCTTCACCCCTTGCTTATATGTAGATTAACGGACCCATGGCTGAATTCATTTATTTCTTGCTTAAGAGAAAAATTATTTCAGATACTAAACACCTTTACATATAAGGCTTTAGATCACTTTGATGCATATATGATTTAACCACATATCCTAAATCAGAAAACCTTACTATAGCTGCGGTTCCGTTAGTCACCATCCGGCTAAGGTGGGCTGTGGAACGGGTTGACTCCTCCGGTAGAAAGGGCGAGCGAGATCCCACAGGAACGAAGTGACGAGGAAGCTCGATCGGTCTTCCGGGGAAAGCAACCCGTTCCACAGCCCGCCGCACTGCATAAACGTAACGGAACCACCCCGCACTAGCTTATTCAACAATCCTTCCATTTAATAATGGAGCAATAACCTTCAGACCCTACTAACTTCAAGTCAATAAAAAACACATGAGATCCCAATGGAACCCCATGTGTTTATAAAATTTCTGATTATATGAATTACAGACTATTCAATGCATTACTTAACGTATTACGCTCTTCTGCTGATAGAGGAATAAGTGGAAGTCTAACGCCTCCAACGTCCATCCCTTTCATCTGAAGAGCCGTTTTAACAGGGGTTGGAGATGGTGCCATGAAGCATGCTTTCATAACTGGCACAACTTTTTGATGAAGTTTTGCAGCTTTTTTTGCCTCTCCATTTTCAAGTGCTCCTAGCATTTCCTGCATTTCATTTCCAATCACGTGAGCGGATACAGAAACAACGCCCGTTGCTCCTACAGCTACTGATGGAAGTGTCATACTGTCTTCACCAGTGTACACAGAAAAGTCATCACTTGTTCTTGCTACAACATCTGTCATTTGATCAAGATCGCCGCTAGCATCTTTTACAGAAACAATATTGTCAATTTCAGATAAACGAACAATCGTATCTGCGTCTACGTTAATAACTGAACGCCCTGGTATGTTATATAGCATGATTGGTAAAGATGTTTCCTTAGCAATACTTGAGAAGTGTTGATAAAGACCTTCTTGGCTTGGTTTGTTGTAATAAGGAGCAACAAGCATTATACCATCTACACCAGCTTGCTCTGCCTTTTTGGTCAGCTCTATTGATGCATGTGTATTATTACTACCAGTACCTGCAATTACAGGAATTCGCTTATTTACCACTTTTACAACGTGATTGTATAAAGCGACTTTCTCTTCTGATGTTAGCGTTGGAGATTCACCTGTCGTCCCTGCTATGACAAGACCGTCAGATCCATTATTAATTAAATATTCTACTAAATGAGTTGTTTTTTCTAAATCGAGATTTCCACGATTATCAAATGGGGTAACCATTGCAGTTAATACTTTTCCAAAGTTCATGGCCTCCATCTCCTTTCAAGTTAACCTTACAAGTTAAGTTCAAACGTTTGGTGTAATGCATTAACAGCTTTCACTAGATCTTCGTCTTTCACAAGCACCCAGATTGTCGTATGACTGTCTGCTGATTGTAAGATCTGTACGCCTGCATCTGTCAAAGTATGAACAATCTTTGCCGCAATACCAGGAACACCTGTAATGCCAGCACCCACTGTTGATACCTTAGCACAATTATGCGTGATTTCAGGCATGTAGCCTAATTTATTTAAAATAGCTGTTGCTTTTTCGGTATAAGCATCAGGAATTGTATAGACAACTCCCATAGGAGAAATGTTGATAAAATCAACTGAAATCCCCGCTTCAGCCATTGATTTAAATACATCAGACTGGAGCTGATAAGGCTCTTCTTTTGCTGTAACCTTCACCTGTGCAATCCCAGATAAATGGGCAATTCCTGTTACCGGACGGTCAGGAATGTCTTTTCCATCTCCATCACTTCTAGATTGCGTAACAAGAGTTCCAAAATCTGAGGAATACGTTGAACGCACACGCAGTGGTACTTTAGCTTGCATAGCGATTTCGACGGCTCTTGGATGAATAACTTTTGCCCCTTGATAAGCTAAATTCACAATTTCATTATAGGTCATCACAGCTAGAGGTCTAGCAGCCTCTACAATTCGTGGGTCAGCTGTCATGATGCCCTCTACATCTGTGAAAATATCAATATATTCTGATTGCAATGCAGCGCCTAAAGCAGCAGCAGAAGTATCACTACCCCCGCGGCCGATTGTGGTCACATCACCTTTTTCTGTCTGCCCTTGGAATCCAGCAACGACCACAACATCATTTGTTTCGAACTCCTGCTTAATACGCTCAGGCTGCATGGCTTTTATTTTAGCTTCTGTAAAATCTTCTGTAGTAAGGAAGCCTGCTTGTGCTCCAGTTAGAGCTGTGGCTTTCAAACCTTTTTCATTCAATTCATTTGAAAACACAATGGACGAAATGACCTCTCCACATGATGTGAGGAGATCTTCCTCTCGCTTTGAAACATTTGTATTTGGAAAGTTAATCAATTCTAGTAATGTATCCGTAGCATATGGAGCACCTTTTCTGCCCATAGCTGATACAACTACAACTACTTTATAACCTTCATCAAGGGCTGTTTGCACATGCCCCATAGCAAGTTGTCGTCCTTCAGCATCCTTAACTGAAGTGCCTCCAAACTTTTGAACTAATACTTTCATGTGGACACCTCAAAACTTCTTTTTATTTCTTTGTAAGCAGTTGTTTTTCAATAAGCTCTTCAGCAATTTGAACTGAATTCCAAGCTGCTCCTTTTAAGAGGTTATCAGACACTACCCAAAGGTGGAATCCTTTATCATTGTCGAGGTCTTTACGGATACGACCTACAAACACATCACGCTTCCCTTCAGCACTTAATGGCGTAGGATAACTTTGTGTAGACGGATCATCTTCTAAGACGATACCAGGTGCGTTTGATAACTGTTGCTTGAAATCATCTACGCTAACATTATCCTTTTCTACCTCAATATAAACACTTTCCGCATGGGAAGTGAAGAAAGGAAGTCTTACGCATGTTGCGGCAACAGGAAGATTATCCGCATGCATAATTTTTTTCGTTTCATTGATCATCTTCATCTCTTCAAACGTATATCCGTTGTCTTGGAACTTATCAATTTGAGGAAGCGCATTAAACGCAATTGGATAATGACGTTCATCCCCTTTTACAGGTAAAATCTCAGCTGAAAGATCTTCTCCTTTAAGATAAGCTTCAGATTGGTTCTTCAATTCGTCGTTTGCTTCATTACCAGCGCCTGATACTGCCTGATAAGTAGAAACAATCACACGGCTTAGACCATACGCCTTACGCAACGGCTCAAGAGCAGCCACCATTTGGATTGTTGAGCAGTTCGGATTCGCGATAATCCCTTTATGCTCCTTAAGATCATCAGCATTCACCTCAGGTACGACAAGAGGCACTTCTGGATCCATACGATAAGCGCTTGTGTTATCTACAACAACTGCACCTCGTTTAACCGCTTCATTAGCTAATGCTTTTGTTACGCCACCACCTGCAGAGAATAGAGCGATATCTACACCTTCAAAACTCTCAGGAGTAGCTTCTTGAATCGTGATATCTTTATTTTGAAAACGTACTGTCTTACCAGCAGAACGTTTTGATGATAATAACGTTAATGTTTGTATAGGGAAATTACGATCTTCTAGAGTTTCAAGCATTTTTTGACCTACCGCACCTGTTGCTCCTACGATTGCTACATGATATTGATGATTGTTTGCCATTTATAGTTTCTCCCTTCCATACAATGCTTTTTTATTACATTAGATTAAATTTTATTTTACCACAGACTCGGGATTTGTTGATACCGACATCCCTCATTTTTACTCTTTATGAGGGATAAGAACTGGTTGGATTTGTTTTAATTCTAATGCATACTCCACTGTCTCTTGTAAACGTGTCATATCTGCCACTAATGAATTTGGCTTTTTCACAAAATCATCCTGGCCATATGGGATAAAGAAGATATTCTTAGTAGCCATAAGACGCATTAAGTTTACTCCGTTTAATCCCAAGGCGTCGTTCGTTGAAATACCCAAAACAACAGGGTTTCCATTTCGTAACGTAGCTTTAGCAGCCATAAGCACAGGAGAGTCTGTGAGTGCATTAGCAAACTTACTCATTGAATTCCCTGTAAGTGGAGCAATAACCATACAATCTAGTGGTCGTTTGGGTCCTAGTGGTTCAGCTTCAGGAATAGTTGAAATTAGTTTCTCTCCTGTTAACTCTTTAATTTTCTCTAAATGATCCGCAGCGTCCCCGAATTTTGTGTCCGTCTTCTGTACTGTGTAAGATACAACCGGAACAACGGTAGCACCTGCTTTTACAAGTCTTTCTATTTCAGGGAAAACTGCTTCATAGGTGCAATGTGACCCCGTCAAGCCAAACCCAATTACTTTGCCTGATAAATCCATTAAAAAGAACTCCTTTCGCCTAATTCTTTTAGTAAAATCTTCGTAATGACTTTCGCCAAAATATTTCCTGCAGTTTTCGGAGCGACAATTCCCGGTAATCCTGGAGCTAGCAAGGCTTTAACTCCTCTTTTCTCAGCATATCGAAAATCTGTCCCCCCTGGTTTGGAGGCTAAGTCTATAATCAAAGCGTGAGACGGCATATTTTGAATGACAGCCGCCGATACGATAGGAGCTGGAATTGTATTGATAATAATGTCACAACCATGTGTGTGATCTTTAAGGTCATGAATGTTAAAAGATGTTAATCCCATCTCATGGATTCGAGCTAAATCTTCTGGCTTTCTTGCTCCTACTTTCACATTTGCCCCTAACGAGTAAAATGAGCGTGCTACACTCATACCTACTCGACCTAAGCCTAGAACTAAAATTTCAGAAGAATGAATGGTAAAGTCTGTATTTTGAATAGCCATCATAATGGTTCCTTCCACAGTAGGAATAGAGTTATAGATCGCTACATCATCTCGATCAAATAGTGGAATTAACGAACGATTGGCTTCTTGCGTAATTTGAGTGAGATAGGAATTCGTAATCCCTGTAAACACGAGGCAATGCTCAGGGGTTTTACTTAACCACTCTTTCGTTAACGTTAATGACTGATTAGAAAATATGGTATCAATTACACCTTTTGGGTTGGTTCCAGGTACGGGAAGGATCACCGCATCAAGTTTTTCAGGTTCCACTTCATCTATGCTTAATTGTTTTGCCCCTGTAAAGCCATGATCGAGTTGATCAAAACCGACTAAAAACAGTGTGGCATCCCATTCGCTTAATCGACGAATCACTTCCAATTGTCTTGCATCTCCGCCAAGTATGGCGATTTTATAATCTGTTAGCATGATTTCACCTCACCTTACACCGAGTAATGTCGCATGATTCTTTCATATCCTATGAGGTTTGAAAAAGAAAGGTGAATGTCCTTATTAGAATAAGTTTAGAGGATTTACTTTGGGAAGCTCTTTGATGGAGGGTTAAATGTGAGGTACGAGGTTTATTACTTTCCATAAAAAAAAGACCCGCAAAATGCAGGTCTCTTCCATTAATGGTCAGGAGGATCAATAATAATCATGTCATCCCCAATCTTTTTAATATCTCTCCAATAGATTCGTACTTCTTCTCCTTCCTTTTTCATACCAAACCATTTGTAACTTGGTACTAAAAAGGATTTTATTTTACCGCTGACTGGATCAATCTCAAGATCTGTTTGCCCTAGCACACCCAGGCGAGCTCCCTGGCGAACATCGACGATTTCTTTTCCACTTAAATCACGATATCTCATACGATCCGCTCCTTTATTCTATCTATATGATCGAAATAAAGGTGACATGCCGAGTTGAATTAGAAAATTAACAGATAGGTAAGAGTTCTGTTCCAATACTGATATACACTTGGCTTATTAAAGATTAGTCCCCTTATCTGGAAGACTTGAAATTGAGATAATGTGCAGTGGATGTCCGTTGCTGGAAAAAGAATAAGGGGTTCAGTGAAACGGCAATACTCCTGCGGAAGACCAGCTGAGCCTCCTCATACGCTACGCTCCTTGCGGGGTCTCATCTGCCCTTTCTACCGCGGGAGTTTGCCGTTTCCCTCACCCCTTTGCTTTTATGGAGATTAACGGACCCTAGTTTCTTGAGCAATAAACGTTACGGACATCTGTTCCGTTATTTTGAACTTTTAAGGCATTTCGAGAGTCGTTACGGACATATGGTACCTTATTTGTGACAAATTGGGTTTTTTCAAGGTGATTTGATGCAAATAACGGAATAAATGTCCGTAAGCTCTTCATAAAAGTCATATTAAGATCAAATAACGGAACAGATGTCCTTAAGCATCACCTCTCCATAATCACTGCGGTTCCGTTCATCACGATTCGGCTAAGGTGGGCTGTGGAACGGGTTGACTCCTCCGGTAGAAAGGGCGAGCGAGATCCCGCAGGAACGAAGTGACGAGGAAGCTGTAAAATAAACAAGGAAGTTCGACTAAGAGCGCTACATCCTGTAGCAACATCGAACGACCCCACGTCGTGTGGGGCCGGGGAAAATCAACCCGTTCCACAGCCCGCCGCACTGCATAAACGCAACGGAACCACCCCGCACCAGCTTATTCCAGATAACTGCCATTTAATGAAAAAATAGATCTAAAAGAGAGTAAAACTAACTAAAAACACATGCAATTTCAAATGTGAAATCGCATGTGTTTACTAATCTTCTTTATAGAGTAAGCACCTACAAAGTAACTCTGTCACAGGTGCTCATATACTAATTTCCTTCAGGAGAAATAATCGCTAATGACTGCTTCCCATTAAATACTTGCTTCATAATACGATCTATTGATGTATGATCAACTTTATCAATCTGTTGAACCATTTCATCTAACGAGCGATGACGGTTTAATAGTAATTCATTTTTACCGTTTCGACTCATTCGGCTATTCGTACTTTCCAAGCTAAGAACGATATTTCCTTTTAACTGTTCCTTACTATTTGTAATTTCTTTTTCAGATAGACCTTCTTTAGTAAACTGATTCACTGTTTTCTCAATCGTATCTTTCAAAACAGGTAATTGATCCTTGTCTGTTCCACCATAGATCGTAAGCAAACCATTATCTAAATGAGAGCTATGATAGGAAAAGATGGAATAAGCAAGTCCTCGTTGTTCTCGTACCTCTTGGAATAAGCGTGAGCTCATGCTTCCACCTAACACATTATTAAGTACGACAAGGTTATAAATATCATCGTCTCCTACTTGTAACCCTTCATATCCCATACATAAATGGGCTTGTTCCGTATCCTTCTTACGGCGAATTTCTTCACCTAAAAACTCAGCTCTATCATACTGACCTGATGTATGTTCACTTGTATAAGAACCAAAGTAAGATTCAACTTTATCGAAAAAGGATTCATCCACGTTTCCTGCTACAGAAACTACAACATTCTCTGGAATGTAAAATTGATTCATAAATTCTTTTGCTTTTTCTGGAGTAAATGATTTTAATGTTTGATCAGTACCCAAGATCGGATAACCCAGTGCATGGTTACCGAAAGATGCTTTAGCTAGTAAATCATGTACAATATCATCTGGAGTATCTTCATACATTTTTATCTCTTCTAAAACAACCTTTTTCTCACGTTCCATTTCTTCCTGATCAAATGTTGAATTAAAGAACATATCAGCAAGAATATCTAAGGCGTGATCGGCGTGGTTGTCTAATACTTTTGCATAGTAGCACGTATATTCTTTTGATGTGAAGGCATTAACTTGTCCTCCAATTGAGTCAAAACTCTCTGCAATGTCACGCGCTGAACGATTTTCGGTTCCTTTAAATAACATGTGTTCTATGAAATGTGACATTCCGTTGTTTGTTTCGGTTTCATTTCGTGAACCAGTAAGAACCCAAACTCCAATGGTGACCGAGCGAACGTTTGGTATTTCTTCTAGTACGATTCTCAGCCCATTAGAGCAAGTATATTTTTTAACCAAGCTACATCCTCCTATTTGTTTGTCTGTTTCTGAGATGTGATATAAATACGTTCCTCATCTAATAATGTGGTAACATTACCAATTTTATATTCTTTCTCTTTTATTTTCAAAATTAAATCAGTTAATCCTTCTGCTACAGGGTCTGTCGGATGCATTAAAATGAATGCGCCATTATGAACTTTACCCATTACCCGATTAATCATAACGGAAGGAGCAGGTTTTTTCCAATCTACTGTATCTACAGTCCAAAGAATCGTTTCCATCCCCAACTCATCCGCTACTTTTATAACATCTTCATTAAAGCTACCACTTGGCGGAGCAAACCATTTTGGCTTGTTACCCGTTATAGACTCCAATATTTTATTAGTATCTTGAATTTGTTTTTGTGATTCTTCTGCACTAAGGTTTTTCATATCTGGATGATTAAAAGCATGATTCCCAATTTCATGGCCTTGCTCATCAATCATTTTAACTAGATCTTCATGTTTGTTAGCCCATTTACCTTCAATAAAAAATGTGGCTTTAACATGTTGCTTTTTCAATATATTCAGTATGGTTGGAATATGGTCTTCCCCCCATGACACATTAATGTTTAATGCTACCATCTTTTTATCAGGATGACCTCGATAAATCGGTGCTGCTGGAAGATCTTCTAATGTGACATCTGGAGGGACTTGTTCAAAAACCAATAAGTCCTCATTAAACTCGCCTTGCTTTTTCATTTTTTTATAAGATTTTTCTACATTTACTTTGATTCCGTTCAGTCCCGGCATCTTTTTCCAAACTTTATGCAAAACTGCATCTTCTGCTGGCTTTGCATACGCTTCAGCTTTAGCCTTGATCTCCTGATACAATTCATCCTGGTCATTTGATACAGGTGCAGAAACATTTTTAATAGAAGCAATATAGTCATTTGAAAACGGGTTTTCGAAAGCTTGATAAGATACAATAACCATTCCAATAAAAACAATAAAAGGCATAATCCGCCGCATTACACTCATCCCTCCTTACCCCAAACCTATGATGGGGGAGGACAAGGTAGAACACTTTTCTATAGCGTACGCGGCTTAATAGCAATGGGCTACTAATCCCAAAATAGAAACATCAACATTACACATAAAAAAAGAAACTGGATAGCCAGCTTCTTTTCATATTAGTTATTCGATGCTTCTTCTTTTTTCTGTTGTTCTTGTTCGCGTAAAGCATCTTTACGAGATAAGTTAACGCGTCCCTGATTGTCGATTTCTTTAACCTTAACTAAGATTTCATCGCCAATTTCAAGAACATCGCTTACTTTTTCAATACGCTCTTCTGCGATTTGAGAGATGTGCACAAGGCCATCTTTGCCTGGGAATAATTCAACAAATGCACCGAACTTCTCGATACGTTTTACTGTACCCATATACATTTGACCCGCTTCTACCTCACGCACAAGGTCTTCGATAATCTTCTTCGCATTTGCGTTTGCATCTGCATCACTAGAAGAAATAAAGACTGTACCATCTTGTTCGATATCAATCTTAACGCCTGTTTCTTCAATGATTTTATTGATCTGTTTACCACTTGGACCAATAACGTCACGGATTTTATCAGGGTTGATTGCCATCTTCATGATCTTAGGAGCATATTCAGAAAGCTCTTCACGTGGTTGTGAAATCGTTTCTGTCATATGATTAAGAATGTCCATACGGCCTTTCTGAGCTTGTTTAAGGGCTTCTTCTAAGATTTCACGAGATAGTCCTTCAATTTTAATATCCATTTGTAGAGCAGTTACACCTTTATCTGTACCTGCAACTTTAAAGTCCATGTCTCCAAGGAAGTCTTCCATACCCTGAATATCTGTAAGAACTGTATAGTCATCTCCAGACTTAACAAGACCCATGGCAATACCAGCAACTGGTGCTTTAATTGGAACACCTGCATCCATCATGGCTAACGTACTTGCACAAATACTTGCTTGAGATGTAGAACCATTGGATTCTAATACCTCAGATACAAGACGGATTGTATAAGGGAAATCCTGTTCAGATGGAATAACTTTTTCTAGAGCACGTTCACCTAATGCACCATGCCCAATTTCACGACGTCCTGGGCCACGAATGGGACCTGTTTCCCCAACACTAAATTGTGGGAAGTTATAGTGGTGCATAAAACGCTTAGATTCTTCTAAATCTAATCCATCTAAAATTTGCACGTCTCCAAGAGCACCTAGCGTACATACAGATAATGCTTGTGTTTGTCCACGTGTAAATAGTCCTGAACCGTGTGTACGTGGTAATACACCGATGCGAGAAGAAAGCGAACGAATCTCATCTGGTTTACGACCATCTGGACGCACCTTCTCTTTCGTAATTAAGCGACGTACTTCTTCTTTAACGATTTTGTCTAGAATAGCTTTAACTTTGGCGATTTTATCACTATCTGCCTCAGCTTCTTCATAAGTTAAAACAACTTCGTCTTTCACTTCTGAGATTGCTTCATCGCGAGCATGCTTTTCTTCTGTCTGAATAGCTTTCACTAAAGCTTCTTTCGCTTTGTCTTCTACTTCAGCAGTAAGATCCTCTTCCGGTTGGAAAAGTGGTACCTCGATTTTTTCTTTAGCAACTTGTGCTGCAACTTCCTCTTGGAATTCAACCAAACGCTTGATTTCTTCATGTCCAAACATGATTGCTTCAAGCATCACATCTTCAGGTACTTCGTCTGCTCCTGCTTCAACCATGTTGACAGCATCCTTGTTACCTGCAACTGTTAATTCAATGTCACTCTTGGCTTGCTGGTCGATCGTTGGGTTAATGATAAATTCTCCATCAACACGTCCAACAATTACACCTGCAATAGGTCCATTGAAAGGAATGTCCGAAATTGTAAGAGCTAAAGAAGACCCTAGCATAGCTGCCATTTCTGTTGAGCAATCCTGGTCCACACTCATTACAGTACTAATAACTTGTACTTCGTTACGGAATCCATCTGGGAACATTGGACGTATAGGACGGTCAATTAAGCGAGAAGCTAGTACAGCTTTTTCACTTGGACGACCTTCACGTTTAATGAAACCTCCTGGAATTTTTCCGACTGCATACAAACGTTCTTCATAATTTACAGTTAGCGGGAAGAATGGTAAATCTTTTGGTTCTTTTGATGCCGTCGCTGTAGATAATACAGATGTATCTCCATAGCGGATCATACAAGCTCCGTTTGCTTGTTTTGCTAATTCGCCTGTATCTACGTGTAGGGTACGGCCCGCTATATTAATGGAGAATGTTTTATTTTCTTCTGCCATTTGTCGTTGTACTCCTCTCAGTAAAAAGTTCTTCACAATTATGTTATGCGTTCATAAGATCGCTCTTATGTACTATTTTTGGCTATAGAAAAAGCGGGAATACCTCCCGCTTTTACCATTAACGACGTAAGCCAAGCTTTTTAATTAGTTCACGGTAACGAGTTACATCGTTATTACGTAAATAATTTAAAAGATTACGACGTTTACCTACCATTTTTAGTAGACCACGACGAGAATGGTGGTCTTGCTTATGCGTACGTAAATGCTCATTCAGATTAGTAATCTGTTCAGTAAGGACAGCGATTTGAACCTCTGGAGAACCAGTGTCATTTTCGTGTGTCTTGTACTCATTGATGAGTGCATTTTTACGTTCTTGTGTGATAGCCATCCTATTCACCTCCTAATTCTTTTTCATCCCCAATCCCCTAGCAAGCGTCGGTGTCTTCGCTTTGCCAAGCGACGGTTAATGTCATACGGATATAAGGGTACATGTTTTTAAGGAAAAATGCAAGGGTTTTACTTAATTGATACCAAAAAATTCACGAATATGTCTTTCATCTTCATGCAATTGATCAATTAATTGGTCAACGCCATTGAATTTTGTTTCTTCACGAATCCGGGTGTACCACTCTATTCGTAATTCTTCCCCATATAAGTCTCCATTATAATCAAAAATATTCACTTCTATTGTCGGCTTTTTTGCTTCTCCTTCGAAAGTAGGTTTAAACCCGACATTCGCCATACCATAGTATGCTTGATCTCCATGATAAACCTTAACTGCATAGACGCCTACTTTCGGTAATAAGAAGTCATCTGTTGGTTTGATATTTGCAGTAGGAAATCCAATTGTCCTTCCGCGCTGATCACCTTGAATCACTTCTCCAACAATAGCATAAGGTCGCCCTAACAATGCTTGAATATCTTGTGCAGACCCTTCTTGAATTTTCTCTCTAATAAGTGTAGAACTGATTTTCGTTCCATCTTGCGTCACTTTGTCCACCACTGTTGAAGAAAATTCATCTCGCGAATGAGAAGGAATAGTTTCCATCGTTCCTCTTCCCTTATGTCCATATGAGAAATCGAAACCAGCTACTACGTGTTTTACATTTAATCCAATAAGGAAATGATCGACAAACTCTTGCGGTAATAATGCCGCTAAATCTGTATTGAATTCTACTAGATAGACTCGATCCATTCCTATTTCATTTAAAATTTTCATCTTTTCATCGATCGGTGTAATGTATTCGACATGTTGCGTTTGCTTCTTTAATACAACAGAGGGATGTGGGTGAAATGTCATCACTGCACTTTCACGTCCTTGTTCCTCTGCGATCGATTTTGCTTTTTTAATAACTTCTTGATGACCATAATGAACCCCATCAAAATATCCAATTGCCAAAACTGTTTCAGGCAATGATTCTTTCTGAAATGAATGGGGGTATTGAAGATGAATAATCTCCATTTCTTTTCACCCTTTTCCGTTCACGACTAGTCATATTGGAACACCCGTACAGGCTTAATTAAATGGGGCTTGTCTGGGTGAATTTGATAGATTGCAAGTAATTTACCATGTTGGCTAATCATACTAAATGGATTTGTTGTTGGCATTTCTTTCGGTTTAGAAAATAAAGTACCATGATACACTTGATCTTCCTCTTCTTGTTTAACATACAGACGGTCTAAATGTCGAACCCCTCGTTCCATAGGCTGTAAATAGTCTTCGATACGTCCTTCATCCATTGCTGTCTGTATTTGTTCAAATGTTACGCCTTCTTCTTTTTCAAAAGATCCTGTTGCTGTTCTCACAAGATGAGACATGTGAGCAGGGTATCCAAGAGCTTTTCCGATATCTACACACAATGTACGGATATAGGTTCCTTTTGAACATGTAATGCTTATTTTAAACGTAGCACTACCTTCAGCATCATATAGGATATGATCTGATAAGAGCGAAATATCATATATTGTAACTGTTCTTTGAGGACGCTCTACTTCGATACCTTCTCTTGCATACTCATATAAGCGCTTCCCTTCTACTCTAACAGCAGAATACATTGGAGGCACCTGGATGATCGTTCCTACAAAACCCTCAAGCGTTTTTTCTAGGTCTTCACGTCCAATTGTTGATGAAACAGCTTTTTGGTCAATAATAGCACCTTCAGCATCTTCAGTCTCTGTAGCATATCCAAGCTTCACTTCTGCTTCATACACCTTCTTGGACTCAGTCACGTACTGCGCTATCTTTGTTCCCATGCCTATACACATTGGCAACATTCCAGCTACCTCAGGATCAAGGGTACCGGTGTGACCAACCTTTTTTGTTCCAAGTATTTTACGCATTTTGATGACACAATCATGTGATGTCATACCAACTGGCTTCCATAATGGCAGGATTCCATCCATAACGCTCACTTCCATTTCCTTATTGGAACTATTTCATACTTTTCATAAAACGTATGTATTCTTTATTACTAATAAAAAGGATAGACTACCGTAAGAGTCTATCCTTTTGCACTAGTCTTCATCTGAAGTATCATTGAGGTCTTGAAGAATGGATTCTATACGATTTCCGTACTCAATCGCTTCATCAAACTCAAATGTGATTTCTGGCGTTTTACGGAGACGGATTCGTTTTCCGATCTCAGAACGGATAAACCCTTTTGCTTTAGCTAAGCCAACTAATGTATCTTGTTTTTGTTTGTCATTACCTAAAACAGATATATATACTTTAGCTTGTTGAAGGTCTCCTGTAACTTTTACTTCTGTAACCGTTACAAAGCCAATACGGGGATCCTTAATTTTCTTTCCAATGATATCCCCTAATTCTTTTTTCATCTGTTCACCGACACGATTTGCTCTTAAATCGCTCATGTTCATTCACCTCTTTGAAAGGAGAGACTGCAATAAATAGTTATTCAAAGAACCCATTCAAGGGTCCGTTTGAAGGTTCTATAACCATATCACGTCTGTAGTCGTTCGTTCAATTTCAGGAAAAGAGTCAATTAGAGCGATGACGCGATTTAACTCTTTCTCAGCTTGAACTTTGTCAGAAGAAATGGTTACAAAACCGAGCAATGTACGCTGCCAAAGATTTTGGAAGTCCAATTCACTGACAGCAACATTGTACTCATTATGAGCTCTAGTAATAATTCGTTTAATTACAGAACGCTTTTCTTTTAAGGAATGTGCTTCATATATAAAGCATTCTACCTCAAGGGAAGCGATCATACTGGTTGAACTTCTTCCATCACGTAGGCTTCGATAATGTCGCCTTCTTTAATGTCGTTGAAGTTCTTAATTGTAATACCACACTCATAGCCTTTATCAACCTGTTTAGCATCGTCTTTATAACGTTTTAAGGTGTCAATTTCACCTTCGAACTGTACAATGCCATCACGGATTAAACGCACACCAGAGTTACGTGTGATTTTACCTTCTGTAACATAACTTCCTGCAATGGTTCCGATCTTAGACACTTTAAATGTTTCACGTACTTCAGCTTGCCCAATAATCTTCTCTTCAAAAGTAGGATCAAGAAGACCTTTCATTGCAGCTTCGATTTCTTCCATAACCTTGTAGATAATGCGGTGTAGACGAATGTCAACATTTTCTGTTTCAGCTGTCTTCTTCGCATTAGCATCTGGACGCACATTAAATCCAACAACAATTGCGTTAGAAGCAGAAGCAAGAATAATATCAGATTCTGTAATCGCACCAACACCAGTGTGAATAATCTTAACTTTTACGCCTTCTACTTCGATTTGTTGTAGTGAAGATGCAAGAGCTTCTGCAGAACCTTGTACGTCAGCTTTAATGATGATATTGATTTCTTTCATATCACCTTGCTTGATTTGTTCGAATAAGTCATCAAGGCTAACTCTCGCTTTTTCTCCACGTTGCTCTTCAATTTGCTGTTGTTGTCTTGCTTCACCAACGGAACGTGCTTTCTTCTCATCTTCAAATGCAATAAATCGATCGCCAGCTTTTGGTACATCACTTAAACCTGTAATTTCAACTGGTGTTGAAGGAGCTGCAGTCTTAACGCGTTTACCAAGGTCGTTAACCATTGCACGTACACGCCCGAATGTATTACCTACAACAATAGGATCTCCTACATTAAGAGTTCCGTTTTGAACAAGAAGGGTTGCAACAGAGCCGCGTCCTTTATCAAGTTCTGCTTCGATAACTGTACCCATAGCTAAACGGTTAGGATTTGCTTTTAGTTCTTCAACTTCTGAAACAAGAACAATCATTTCAAGGAGGTCGTCAATTCCTTCACCCTTTACAGCTGAAAGGTGTACGAAGATTGTATCGCCACCGAATTCTTCAGGGACCAGGTTGTATTCCATTAGTTCCTGCTTAACTCGGTCAGGGTTTGCGCCTTCTTTATCCATTTTGTTAACAGCAACAATAATTGGCACTTCAGCAGCTTGAGCGTGGTTAATTGCTTCTTTTGTTTGAGGCATAACACCGTCATCAGCTGCTACAACAAGAATCGCAATATCTGTTACTTGTGCACCGCGAGAACGCATGCTTGTAAAAGCTGCGTGACCTGGTGTATCTAAGAACGTAATTTTCTTATCGTTCTCCTCAACTTGATAAGCACCGATATGCTGCGTGATTCCACCAGCTTCTCCAGCAGTTACCTTCGTCTTACGGATAGAGTCAAGAAGAGTCGTTTTACCATGGTCTACGTGACCCATAATCGTTACAACAGAAGGTCGTTCAACTAAATCAGCAGGATCGTCATCCTGAATGTAGTTTTCAAAGTCTGTTTCATCAACGATTACTTCTTCTTCTGCTGCGACACCATACTCGTCACAAATTAGTTCAATGGATTCTGGCTCTAAGTCTTGGTTCTTTGTAGCCATAACTCCTAAGAACATTAACTTCTTAATAATTTCAGAAGAGTCTTTGTGTAGTTTCTCTGCTAGTTCTGCAACCGTTAGACTACCTGTGTACGTAATCTTTTCAGGAAGTTTCATTTGTGGACGCTGTTTTTGTTGCTTTCCACCTTGGTTTCTTCCTTGGTTGTTTCTGTTATTGTTGTGGCGCTTGTTGTTATTATTGTGTTTCTTCTTGTTGTTTGGTTTTTGATTTTGCTGTTTATTTGTATTATTCATAGATTGGTTTTGGTTTTGATCTCTTTTCTTCTGCCCTTGAGCAGATTGATTTTGTTGGTTTTGAGGCTTTTGCTGATTACCTTGTTGCTTTTCCTTTTTCTGTTCGTTTTGAGCAGGCTTTTGTTGATTACCTTCACTCTTTTTTCCGCCGAACATTTCATCTAAACGTTTCTTAGTATCTTCTGTGATGGTAGACATGTGATTAGACACTTCAACATTCAGGCTTTCTAACTTTGTTAAAACATCTTTACTTGTTACGTTTTTCTCTTTGGCATATTCATATACGCGCATTTTTGTCATACATTCACCCCCGAATTTATTCATCGAGCAAGGACATGATCTTCTTTGCAAAACCATGTTCAGTAATAGCGATTGCTACTCTACCTGACTTTCCAATTGCATTTGACAATGTATCTCGATCATCAACCTCTCTGAGAGGTACTTCGTAGGATCGACATTTATCCGTAAGCTTTTTCTTTGTATTCACCCCGGTGTCTTCAGCAATCAAGATAAGATAGGCTCGGTTACGTTGAATGTCACGAATGATGGCTTCTTCGCCTAATGTACATTTTCCAGCCCGGAAAGCAAGTCCCACCATATTTAAATAAGAACTATTCATTCGCTTCCTCATTTACAATATTCAAAAGCTTCTCATAGATCTCTTCATCTACTTTCGCCTTTAAATGATGTGATAGAATATTCTTCTGTCGGGCTGTTTCAATCACAGATGAATCTTTTGTTAAATAGGCACCGCGTCCGTTTTGTTTACCCGTTTCATCAATAAAGACTTCACCTTCTTTATTGCGAACGACACGGATCAATTGTTGTTTAGGCATCATTTCTTTCGTAACGACGCACTTACGTAAAGGCGTCTTCTTCTTTTTCATAGGAGCCATCTCGAGACCTCCTTATTCAAATGGATCTTCATCGATCTCAGAATAAGTATCCTCATCACTTGTTTGAGAAGGATCAAGTGTGCCATCCTCTAATGCTTCTGATTCACTCTTAATATCAATCTTCCAGCCTGTTAGCTTAGCTGCAAGACGTGCATTTTGACCACGCTTACCGATAGCTAATGAAAGCTGGTGATCTGGTACAATTACGGTTGTTGCTTTTTCTGCTTCATCTACACGGACTTCAAGTACTTTCGCAGGACTTAAAGCGTTAGAAACAAATACAACAGGATCTTCTGACCACTGAACAATGTCAATTTTCTCGCCCTTAAGCTCATTTACAATGGCTTGTACACGTTGACCTCTTTGTCCTACACAAGAACCTACTGGATCGATTTCAGGATCTGGAGCATATACAGAAATCTTAGAACGATCGCCCGCTTCACGAGCAACAGAATTAATTTCTACAATTCCATCGTAAATTTCAGGTACTTCCATTTCAAATAAACGCTTTAATAGACCAGGGTGTGTGCGTGATACATAGATGTGTGGTCCTTTATTTGTGTTTTCCACTTTTGTGACAAACACTTTTAATCGATCGTGAACATGATATTCTTCTGTAGGCATCTGTTCACTAACCGGTAGACGTGCTTCAACTTTTCCTAAATTCACATAAGTGAAACGTGCATCTTTACGTTGAATAATACCTGTCATCACATCTTCTTCGCGATCGACATATTCACTAAAGATAACACCTCGTTCTGCTTCACGTACACGTTGTGTAACCACTTGTTTCGCTGCTTGTGCAGCAATTCGACCGAAGTCTTTTGGTGTTACTTCAACCTCAATTACGTCTTCTTCCTCGTAGTTCGGATTGATTTGCTTCGCTTCATCTAATGAAATTTCTTGTTGAGGATCTAATACATCATCTACGATTGTCTTTTGAGCGTACACATGCATTCCACCTGTGTCCTCATCTAAATCAACGCGTACATTTGTAGCAGATTTAAAATTTTTCTTATAAGCAGAAATCAAAGCAGCTTCTAATGCTTCCATCAGAACGTCCTTGTCGATTCCTTTTTCTTTTTCTAAATAATGAATGGCATCAAACAGCTCGCTACTCACTGTCATATCCCCCTTTTAATTAAAACTAACAGCTAAACGTGCTTTCGCAATTTTATCGAATGGAACTTCAATATCTTTACTGCGCGTTTTTACTTTTATTTCGATTGTAGCTGTATCATTCTCGAAGGATTTTAACTCTCCTTCAAGTTCCTTTTCACCATCAATATGTTCATATAATTTCACGTGAACATGATGACCCACGTGCTTTTCAAAGTCTTTCTTAGTCTTCAATGGACGCTCTGCACCAGGTGAAGATACTTCTAAAAAGTAAGGGAACGTTATGGGGTCTTCCTCATCAAGCTTCTCACTTAATTGCTCACTTACCTGGCCACATTCTTCAATTTCTACGCCACCTTCTTTATCGACATACAATCGCAGGAACCAGTTTTTCCCTTCTTTTACGAATTCAGTATCTACAAGTTCAAGATTCATGTCATCAAGAATTGGCTGAACCAGTTTTTCTGTTACTTCAATTACGTTTTGCTCGCCCAACTTGAATTCCCTCCTTTTCACTTCATAAACAGTTTGCCTTACGTATAAAATTCCCTGCTGAGGCAGCAGGGAATAGCGTCGTTCGGTGGACAAATTAGGCAGTAACACAAAAGAGTGGGAAGCCCCACTCTTCTTCACTAGTACTTATCATTTATCATACCAACAAAAATATACCATACCTTGACGATTTTAGCAAGAGAGACTAAAAGCGGAGAGGACTGGTAAGGAACGTACAGAGAGCTAAGATCTCCAGGAGTGGAATAACCAAATGAGCAGATCTTAGTTGTACGCTAGAATCCTAGAACAATGACAACTGGTTTTTGTCTGGTAAACCTTCTAAGCACCCGTGGTTATCTAAATACTCTAATACCGTCTTCGAAATACGACTGCGCTCACGTAAGTCTTCTTTAGATAAGAACTCACCATCTTCACGTGCATTCACAATGTTAATGGCTGCGTTCGTTCCAAGTCCATCCACTGAGTTGAATGGAGGAATTAACGTATTTCCTTCAACAAGAAACTCACTTGCTGAAGAACGGTAAAGATCGACATGACCAAAACTATAGCCACGCTCAGTCATTTCTAATGCTAACTCTAATACGGTCAATAAACTCTTTTCTTTCGGTGTTGCGTCTAGACCTTTTTGATTGATTTCTTCAATGCGTTTACGGATTGCTGCAGATCCTTTCACCATTGTATCAATATCAAAGTCGCTGGCACGCACAGTAAAGTAGGCGGCATAGAAAAAGATTGGATAGTGTACTTTAAAGTAAGCAATTCGTACAGCCATTAGTACATATGCGGCTGCGTGGGCTTTCGGGAACATGTATTTAATCTTTTTACAAGATTCAATATACCAATCTGGTACCCCGTGCTTTTTCATTTCTTCTATCCACTCATCTTTTAACCCTCTACCTTTACGAACAAACTCCATAATGGTAAAGGCCATAGATGGCTCAAGTCCTTTATGCATTAAATATACCATAATATCGTCACGACAACCGATAACGTCAGGTAATTCACATATACCATCATTAATTAATTGGTCTGCGTTTCCAAGCCATACGTCTGTACCGTGAGATAAACCAGAAATGATAACAAGCTCGGCGAAAGTTGAAGGTTTTGTATCCTCCAACATTTGTCGTACGAATCGTGTTCCGAATTCTGGAACACCTAATGTTCCTGTTTTACACATAATTTGATCTTGTGTAACACCTAAAACATCAGGTCCACTAAAGATTTTCATAACTTCTTCATCCGCCGTTGGAATTGTTTTCGGATCAATTCCACTTAGGTCTTGAAGCATACGAATAACCGTAGGGTCATCGTGCCCAAGTATATCAAGCTTCAGTAAATTATCATGAATGGAGTGGAAATCAAAATGTGTCGTCTTCCATTCAGAAGTCTTGTCATCAGCAGGGAATTGAATAGGTGTAAAATCATAAATTTCCTTATCATCTGGAACAACGATTATACCACCAGGGTGTTGTCCGGTTGTACGCTTAACTCCTGTACATCCTTTTACAAGTCGATCCACTTCTGCGCTTTTATACTGAAGTTCATGATCACTAGCATATCCTTTAACAAATCCATAAGCTGTCTTTTCTGCAACTGTACCAATCGTCCCTGCACGATATACTTTATCTTCACCGAATAAGACTTTCGTGTAATTGTGCGCACGAGGTTGATATTCACCTGAGAAGTTCAAGTCAATATCAGGTACCTTATCCCCTTTAAATCCAAGGAATGTTTCGAAAGGAATGTCCTGACCGTCTTTTGTGTATGGGACATCACAATTCGGACAGTTTTTATCAGGTAAATCGAATCCTGAACCCACAGAACCATCTGTAAAGAACTCAGAATGGTTACATTCCATACAAACATAATGAGGAGGTAAAGGGTTTACCTCAGTAATATCTGTCATCGTTGCAACGAAGGATGACCCAACGGAACCACGAGAACCAACAAGGTAGCCATCATCCAACGATTTTGTCACAAGTTTTTGTGAAATCAGATAAATAACTGCGAATCCGTTACCTATAATACTCTCTAGTTCTTTTTCAAGACGATTCACAACTAGTTCTGGTACTGGATCACCATAGATGCTTTTTGCCTTGTCATAACACATTTGACGCATTTCTTCATTTGCGCCTTCGATATTTGGTGTATATAGATCGTCTTTAACTGGTTGTATTTCTTCCACTAAATCAGCCACATATTGTGTGTTTGTAACAACTACTTGTTTAGCTTTTTCTTCTCCAAGAAAGCTAAAATCTTCAAGCATTTCATTCGTTGTTTTAAAATGAACATCTGGTTGTGTTTGTCGATTCAGTGGATTACCACTTTGTGAAGCGATAAGGATTTTACGGTATTGTTTCTCGTGTTCATCAATATAGTGTGTGTTCCCTGATGCCACCACAGGCTTTTCCATTCGTTCTGCCATATTAACTAAATTCTTTAATATATCGTAGAGGTGGGCTTCGTTTCTAACAAGCTCTTTTTCCATTAAGTGAACATAGTTCGATGGTGGCTGGATTTCAATAAAGTCATAGAATTCAGCGATCTTTTCAGCTTCTTCAGGTGATTTCTGCATCATAGCTTCAAACACTTCACCTTTATCGCAGCCTGATCCTATCAAAATTCCTTCGCGGTGTTTCGTTAACACAGATCGAGGAATTCGAGGAACACGATAAAAGTAATTAATGTGCGATGCTGAAACCAATTTATAAATATTCTTTAGACCTTCTGCATTCTTGGCTAGTAATGTTACATGAGAAGGACGTGATCGTTGATAAGCGTTTCCTTCTCCCATGTATTTGTTTAGATCTAAATGATTGTGAATATCTTTTTCTCGTGCTTCTTTGATAAGTTTCCATAGCAAATAACCTGTAGCTTCCGCATCATAAATCGCACGGTGGTGTTGGGTTAATTCTATATCGAAATATTTACATAAGGTATTTAAACGATGGTTTTTTAAACTTGGTACTAATAGACGAGCTAGTTCTAGGGTATCAATAACTGGGTTTGTTGATTTCCCATAGCCAATCTTTTTCAATCCAGTATTTAGAAATCCCATATCGAAACTAGCATTATGCGCTACAAGAATCGAGTTACCCATCCATTCGTAGAAATCTTTCAAGACTTCATCAGGATCTGGAGCATCTTTAACCATATCATCAGTGATTCCAGTTAGATCAGTGGTTGTCTGAGATAAAGGTTCATGCGGATTTGCAAAGGACTCAAACCGGTCAATGATCTCGCCTTCTTTGATCTTAACAGCGGCGAGTTCAATAATCGTGTCATAGATCGCAGAAAGTCCAGTTGTCTCGACGTCAAAAACTACATATTCATCTGTAGCTAAATCTCTGTCCTGCTCTTCATATGCAATTGGAACACCATCGTCTACAAGGTTTGCTTCTACACCATAAAGGATTTTGATTCCGTGCTTACTCCCAGCACTGTAAGCCTCAGGATAAGCTTGTACAACACCATGGTCCGTAATCGCTACAGCTTTGTGCCCCCAATTGGCAGCTTGTTCGATAAGACGGGAAGCAGATACTGTGGCATCCATTGTACTCATATTTGTATGAGCGTGTAGTTCAACACGTTTCTCACCTTCAGGCGCTTTATCTTTACGTTTGACGGGTTTTACTTCGTTTATGTCACTTCCCATCATAGTCAGTTCATTTGTATAATTATCTGTTTGAATTTTTCCTTTAGCTTTAATCCACATACCTTCTTTCAAGCGATTAAACTTCTCCACATCATCATCTCGACGAGAGAACATTTTCACTTGAAGCGAGTCTGTATAATCCGTAAGCTTTGCCATCAACAAATGTCGACCTGATCGAAGTTCACGAATTTCCACTTCAAATACGTGACCTTGAATAACCATTGTATTCTCTTCTTCTTGAATCGTTTCAATAGGTTCTGGATCATTTTTAATATTATAGCCGATTAACAGAGGACCTTCATGTAAGACTTCATCTCCCTGTTCTTTAGCTTTTTGTTCCTTCTCAATGACTGCCTTTTGAACGAGGTCCTGGTCTTCCTTGGCTTTTTGCTCTTTAAATTTCTGCATATCTTCTTCAGAAGATTTCACTTGAACCGTTAACGTGTACACAGAGGCTCCAATTCTTTTGCAATACGCTTGGAATAGGTCATTTAATCGTCTCTTTAAAGCATGTGCTTCAGCTTCATTTCGTGCATGGAGAATGATTTTATTCCCATCAACATCGGGCTTTTGCTCATGCAAAAAGTTTTTATAAGCAGGTGATAGATCTGGGATCGATTGAATAAATTGTAGCCAATAATCACATACACTATCCTGATCTAAATACTTTTCGGTTGTATCAATTGCCCACTGAATACTTGCGATATGCTGAAAGGTTTCTTGTAATTTAGTTGTAAATAAGGCATACACTTGTGGCGGGAGAATTGTTGGAATAAAGAAATAAAAATGCCACTCTTTTGTATGTTTATTCACAGATAGCTTGGTAAGCTGGCTTCCTTGAAAATGCTCATCAATAATGTCAGTAGGCATATCAATTTGCTTTAGCAGTAACTGCATTTTCTCACTTTGTGATACATCCATGATAGAATTCCCCCCTTAGCAAATAGAATAGCGTAAGTGCCTGTTTAACGACGTAAGGCTGGACTCAGTCTCAGTCGGCTAGGCACTGGAGATGAACATGCTCTCTCCTCGTATTCTTTGCTTCTATCTTTAACAAGAAGAGGTACCTCCTAATGGTTATAGAAGGTACCTATATCTTAGCTCTGTTTCAAAAATGATGTAATTCGATCAAGGAGATCTTTTTCCTCAACCTCATCTTGCTCGCCTGAATGACGTTCTTTCATTTCAACTACGCCTTCAGCTGCTCGTTTCCCTACTGTAATACGTAGTGGGATTCCTACTAAATCACTGTCAGCGAATTTAACACCTGCACGTTCTTTACGATCGTCGAACAATACATCAACACCAGCATCTTGTAGTGTAGAATAAATACGCTCAGCTAGCTCCTGTTGGTCTTCTTTTTTCATATTTAACGCTAGTAAATGTACTTTATAAGGCGCAATGTTTGTTGGCCAAGTAATACCTTTTTCATCATGATATTGCTCTACTATAGAAGCTAAAGTTCTAGAAATACCAATACCATAACATCCCATGATCACTGTATTCGCTTTTCCGTTTTCATCTAAGAACTTCGCTTTCATTGGTTCAGCATAGCGCGTACCTAATTTAAAGACGTGACCAACCTCAATACCTTTTGCAAACTGAATTGCACCTTGTCCATCTGGTGAAGGATCCCCTTCTTGAATGAAACGAAGATCTGCATACTGACTAACTTTAAAGTCATGGCCAGGTGTAACATTTGTGAAATGGTAGCCATCTTCATTAGCACCACACGTTACATTTACCATAGCTTTAACAGCATTGTCAGCTACAATTTCTACATCTTCTGATACATTGATTGGACCTACTGACCCGAAGCCTGTCCCTAATGCATTACGGGTTTCGTCTTCAGAAGCAAGTTCAATCATATCAGCATCATATAAGTTCTTTAATTTCACATCATTAACTTCATGATCTCCACGAGTTAGAACCATCACAAGCTTACCGTCCACATTGAACATAAGAGCTTTGATGCCTTCAGCTAAAGTGTGACCTAATGCTTCTGCAGCTTCAGCCATTGTTTTGCAATTCGGCGTCGTAACCTTCTCTAATTCTTTAGGTTCTTCAGCTGATGCTTCGTAAGTTTGTTCAACTGGAGCCATTTCAATATTAGCTGCATAGCGAGAGGTATCGGAATACGCAATCGTATCTTCTCCGACCTCTGATAATACCATAAACTCATGATTATCTTTTCCGCCCATTTCACCAGAATCTGCAATAACAGCTCTAAAATTAAGACCTAGGCGACTAAAAATATTGGTATATGCTTGGAACAAACGTTCATATGCTTGATCTAAACTTTCGTAGGAATCATGGAAGGAGTAAGCATCCTTCATTAAGAACTCACGTCCACGTAGAAGACCAAAACGAGGTCTCTTCTCATCACGGAATTTAGATTGGATTTGGTACAACGTTAATGGAAGCTGTTTATAGCTTTTTACTTCATCACGGATGATTGCTGTAATCTCTTCTTCATGCGTTGCGCCAAGAGCAAATTCACGTTCATGTCTATCTTGCATTCTCATAAGCTCAGGACCATAAGAATGCCAACGTCCTGTTTCCTGCCACCATTCTGCAGGCTGTAGAACAGTCATATTCATTTCATGAGCTCCGGCTTTGTCCATCTCTTCTCGAACAATTGCTTCCACGTTTCGTAATACTCGATTACCAATTGGTAAAAAAGAATACATACCCGCAGCAACTTTTCGGATGAAACCAGCACGGATTAATAGTTGATGGCTAGAAATGTCTGCATCTGCAGGCACTTCTTTTAAAGTAGGTAAGAGCATTTCACTCTGTCTCATCCATACACACCTCGTCTCTATTCTTTTATAAGATTTCAAGCTTTGTTTTATTGACATTTAGCTCCAACACCCATTGATCCGTGAGTGTTGGAGCATTTAATTTATAAAAATAATCTTTGGATATCGTTCCAAGTAACCACAATCATTAGAAGCATTAATAAAGCAAAACCAATAAAGTGTACAATTCCCTCTTTTTGAGGATCAATTGGTTTTCCGCGTACAGCTTCAACTCCTACAAATAGTAAGCGTCCGCCATCAAGTGCTGGTAGTGGGAGTAAATTGATAATCCCTAAGTTAATGCTTAATAAAGCAATCCACTTCGTATAGATTTGCCAGCTTTGTTGAACGACTTGGCCAGTAGCATCGTATATACCGACAGGTCCAGATAAGTTATTAATGGACAGTTCTCCCGTAACAAGCTTACTTAGGTTCACTAAAATTAACTTAGTAAGTTCATAAGTTTCTGTAAACCCATAAGAGAGTGTTTTCGTGAAGGATTTTTCTACGGGTCGATATACTCCTATTTGTCCAACTGTTTCACCGTTGGCTTCAACTTCACGTGTTTGTACAGGAATGGTTACCGTGTTTTGGTCACGTTTAACAGTAACCTCTAACTGTGTACTCGGATTTTTTTGTACAATCTTCACAAATTCAGTCCACGTATCAACTGATTGACCATCCACTTGTACAACTTCATCTCCCTGGTGTAAGCCAGATTGTGCAGCAGGTCCACCTTCGACTAGTTTACCAAGCTGTGCCTTGTCGACAGGAACCCCCTGGAAAAGCCCTAATAAGAAGAAGATGATAATTGCCAAGATAAAATTCATCATTGGACCAGCAAATAGTTGCATTGCTCGTTGAGGCAACGTTTTAGATGCAAATTGACGGTTATAAGGTGCAATTTGTGTTTCTTTCTCATCCATAACAAAATCTGCAGTAGGCTCTACTTCAAAGAAAAGCTTCTCATCTTCATCAACTTCATATCCTTCTATTACTAATTGATGTTCAAGATCAGCTTTTTCTACTTCAATAACTCTTGCATTAGGATGTTTGGATTTGTTATTAACAATGATCTTATTAACTTTACCTTCACCATTAAATTCAAGTCCAATATGATGACCGGGTTTGATTTCAATGATCTCAGGGTCTTCGCCTGCAACACGAACATAACCACCTATAGGAAGTAGACGGATTGTGTATAATGTTTCATTCTTCTTAGTTGAAAAGATTTTAGGACCAAAGCCAATAGCAAATTCTCTTGCAAGCATACCTGCTCGCTTGGCAAAAATTAAGTGACCTAATTCATGGACGAATACCAATAATCCAAACATGAATATAAAAGCAATGATGGTTGTCAAAGATAGCACCTACCTTTTAGTTTACGTACGATATAACACGTTTTCGCGTCTCTTCATCAACAGCTAAAATTGTTTCTAAGTTCGGCTGATGAACAATGCTATGTTCTTCTAAAGCTTTCTCTATTAAAGTCTCAATTGTTAAGAATGAGATTTCCCCTTTTAAAAATAGATCCACAGCTTGTTCATTTGCTGCGTTTAATACAGTTGTCATCGTTCCTCCTTGACGACCGGCTTCATATGCCATTCGAAGACAAGGAAAACGTTCCATATCCATTTCTTGAAAATGTAGTTTACCTATTTCAACTAAGTTTAACGTCTTTGTATCAGATAATTCAAGTCGTTTAGGGTAAGTTAGAGCGTACTGAATAGGAACTCTCATATCAGGAGTACCTAATTGAGCCATAACACTCTTGTCAACGAATTCTACCATCGAGTGAATAACACTTTCTTTATGCAGAATAACATCTATATTGTCATAAGGCATATCAAACAACCAGTGCGCTTCAATAACCTCAAGACCTTTATTCATCATCGTTGCAGAATCAATTGTAATTTTAGCTCCCATACTCCAATTCGGATGGTTTAACGCATCCTCGACGTTAACTCCTTCTAGCTCTGCCCTTGTTTTATCACGAAAGCTTCCACCAGATGCAGTTAAAATAATTTTATTAGCATCTTTTTCACGCTCCCCATTTAAACACATATAAATAGCTGAGTGTTCACTATCTATAGGGAGAAGTGATACCTGATTTCGATGAGCAGCGTCCATAACTAAATGTCCTGCTGTTACAAGAGTTTCCTTGTTGGCTATAGCAACTTGTTTTTTGGCTTCAATCGCACCTAGTGTGGCAGATAGTCCAACACTTCCCATTACAGCATTTACAACAACATCTACATTGTCATGTGTTGCAGCTTCATACATACCTTCTAAAGAAAGACGAACTTGTAGGTCAGGAAACTCCGATCTAACTTGTCGTAAAGTATGTTCATCTTGAACAACCACTAGTTTTGGTTTGAATTCTTGTATGATGGGTGTTGCTTTTTCTATATTACGACCAAATGCTATTGCATATAATTCAAATTCATCTGAATGATTTCGAATTACATCAATCGTTTGCAATCCAATCGATCCAGTTGCTCCTAATAAAGCAATTCGTTTCATCTGCGCACGCTCCTACACCTATTAAATCCTATGAAATAAATTGTATAAAATGCAAGATTGGAACAATGAAAATCAAGCTGTCAAATCGATCTAACACTCCACCATGTCCTGGTAAAAGCTTTCCGGAATCTTTCACAGAGTAATGGCGTTTGTATGCTGATTCAACTAAATCGCCTATTTGTCCACAAACTGAGACTAGAATTGCTACTAAAATAACAATCAACATAGATGAATGTACAGGCTCAATCATTTGAAAGATCGCTGCAACAATGCATGCTAAAACAATTCCGCCTATAGATCCTTCTATCGTTTTTTTGGGACTAATCTTAGGCCAAAGCTTTCTCTTCCCTAACATCTTGCCAAATAAATACGCACCTGTATCTGTAGCCCAAATTAAAAACAGAGCAAAGAATAACAGATGAGCCCCTTCTTCTCTTGTTGGGATTAAGTAATAAAAGCCCATCCCTACATAAATCGATGATAATAAAAGAAATCCAGCCTCATCAAACGTAAATTTGTTTTTAACTAAAACGGTATAACCGAGTAAAATGAAAACAACCATTAACGTTGCTTCAGATTTCGTCATTACATCAAATAAAATAAATGACTTTTCAGGTACTAACAGCATCCAAAGTAGTACCATGGAGAGTAGTCCGGGAAAAGAGGTTGGTGCAATCTTTCTCATTTGTAATAACTCAACTAGCCCAATGGTCGCTAACCCATAAACAATAATAATAAAAGGTAGCTCACCAAAGAAAATGGCAGGAATTAAAAATAAGCCTAATACGATTGCTGTGATTACTCTTTGTTTCATTATATCTTCAACACCTTAAACTCCTCCATAACGACGCTTTCGTTGTTGGTAATCATGAAGGGCTTTTTCAAATAATTGTTCACTAAAATCTGGCCATAATACCTCTGTAAACCAAAACTCTGAATAGGCTAGTTGCCATAATAAATAATTGCTTAAACGAATTTCACCACTAGTACGGATTAATAAATCAGGATCTGGAACACGTTTCGTATATAAATATGAGCTAAACAAGCTTTCATCTATGTCTTCTTTATCCAAAGATCCATTTTGAACATCTTCTGCGATTTGCTTTGTGGCTTGAACCATTTCATAACGACTACCATAGTTCAATGCAAAGTTTAAAATCAAACCTGTATTATCTTTTGTTTGTTCCTTTGCATTATCTACAGCTTTTTTCGTATGAGTAGGTAATTGGTCAAAATCCCCTATGGTTTGAACTCGTACATTATTTTCATGAAGTTCTGGTAAATATGTATTTAAAAATTGATCAGGTAGCTTCATAAGATATTCTACTTCATTTTTCGGTCTTTTCCAATTTTCTGTTGAAAAAGCATATAATGTTAAGACCTTTAGATTAAGGTCAGATGCCCTACGAACAATTTTTTTAACAACGTCCATTCCTTCCTTATGTCCTGCGACACGTGGAAGCCCGCGTTTCTTTGCCCAGCGGCCATTCCCGTCCATAATAATTGCGACGTGATCTGGTATGTTGTCTAAATCCAATTCAAATGATTCAGTTGGCTGTGATTTCTTTTTAAATGGGCGTTTCAAAAACATAACAGTTCCTCCATCGTTAGGAAGACAAAAGTCCATTGTAGAACTTTAATGTCTCCACTAATAAGGTCATCTTATAATAAATAATTTTAGGGGGGAATAAAAATAACGAAACCTTGCATTCAATTGTAATGTAAGGTGACGTTTTATGTATAGGTAGAAAAATGTGGCTTCCGCTGTAAAGCGAAAGCCAATCTCGTTTCTAAAATGATTAGCTGAATGTGAAAAACCCCCTTCTAACAAGAGGGTCTCCCATTCATTGTACATGGAAATTTGTTAAACTTCCATAATTTCTTCTTCTTTGCTCTTAGCAATTTTATCAATCTCATTGATGTTTTGGTCCGTTTCTTTTTGAACCTCATCTTGATAACTGCGAAGTTCGTCCTCCGTAATATCACCGTTTTTCTCCATTTTTTTGAATTGATCATTAGAATCACGGCGAATGTTACGAACCTGTACTTTTGCTTCTTCAGTATATTTCTTAACAAGCTTCACTAAGTCTTTACGACGCTGCTCATTTAGTTGTGGAATATTAATGCGAACAACATTACCATCACTTGATGGAGACAAGCCTAAATCAGCCTTTTGGATTGCCTTTTCAATATCGTTGATTGAAGACTTATCAAATGGTGTAATAACAAGAAGGCGTGCTTCTGGTGCTGAGATTGTAGCTAGTTGGTTTAACGGAACAACTGCACCATAATACTCGACCTTAACAGGCTCAAGAATAGATGGATTTGCACGTCCAGCGCGTACTGTAGCTAGTTGACGTGAAAAAGCTCTTACTGCTTCCTGCATTTCCTCGCGTGTTTGTTTCATGATTGAATCTGCCATGGTTTATTTCCCCCTCACAATGGTTCCTATTTTTTCGCCTAAAATGGCGCGTTTAATATTGCCTTCTTCCATAATCGAGAATACTAGAAGTGGAATGTTGTTGTCCATACATAATGATGATGCTGTTGAATCCATTACAGCTAATCCTTCATTTAAGACATCCAAGTAAGACAATTCTTCATATTTTTTAGCATCTTTGTTCTGTTTAGGATCATCCGTATATACGCCATCAACGTTATTTTTAGCCATTAGAATGACATCTGCTTCAATTTCAGCTGCGCGCAATGCGGCAGTCGTGTCTGTAGAGAAATAAGGATTTCCGGTACCTGCTGCGAAAATAACTACTCGTTTCTTCTCAAGATGACGAATAGCTTTTCGGCGAATGTAAGGTTCTGCTACTTGTCGCATTTCTATAGATGTCTGTACTCGAGTTGGGATACCGATGTTTTCTAAACTATCTTGTAACGCCAGGGAATTCATAACCGTTGCTAACATCCCCATATAATCGGCAGTAGCTCGATCCATGCCTACTTCACTGCCTACTTTACCACGCCAGATGTTTCCGCCACCGACAACGACGGCCACTTCAACACCTAACTCAGAAATTTCTTTAACTTGGCGTGCTACAGATTGAATAATGGCTGGACTTAGTCCATATCCTTCTTCACCACTTAACGCTTCGCCACTTAACTTTAGTACAACACGACGATAATGAGCTGCTGTCATAATAACCTCCATCATACGGTTTTATGTAAGCTTTTGAAAATAGGGAACACAGTGTGTCCCCTATTTTTTAAGCCATCATTTATTTGTTTACTTGGTTCATTACTTCATCAGCGAAGTTTTCTTCGCGTTTTTCCATACCTTCGCCTACTTCGTAACGTACGAAGCCTTTAACAGTAGCGTCGTTATCTTTAACATACTGCTTAACTTTTTGGTCTGGATCTTTTACGAAGTCTTGCTCTGTAAGAACAACACCTTCGAAGAATTTACCAAGACGACCTTCAACCATTTTCTCAACGATATGCTCAGGCTTGCCTTCGTTAAGCGCTTCTTTCTTAAGTGCTTCACGCTCTTGGTTAACTTCTTCTTCAGGAACTTCGTCACGGTTTACATAGCGTGGGTTTACTGCAGCTACGTGCATTGCAACGTCTTTAGCAACAGTCTCATCAGTTGTACCTTCTAGTAGGGAAAGAACCCCAATGCGACCTCCCATGTGAAGGTAAGCACCAAATGCATCGTTATCGCCTTTTTCTACAATAGCAAGACGACGAAGGGAGATTTTTTCTCCGATTTTAGCGATCATTGATGTGATGTAGTCACCAACGCGTTGGCCGTCACCATGAAGGTTTTGCTCAATTGCAGCATCTGCAGATTCTGGCTTCTGCTTAACGATGTGCTTTCCAAGCTCACTTACAAGCTCTTTGAAAAGATCGTTCTTCGTTACGAAGTCCGTTTCAGCGTTAACTTCGATAATTGCAGCAGTGTTGCCGTCTACTTCGATATGCGTTGTACCTTCAGCTGCGATACGGTCAGCTTTTTTCGCTGCTTTAGAGATACCTTTTTCGCGTAACCATTCAACAGCTTTCTCCATGTCACCATCTGTTTCAGTTAGTGCTTTTTTACAATCCATCATTCCTGCACCAGTTGTTTCACGTAGTTCTTTAACCATCTTTGCTGTTACAGCCATTGTATATTCCTCCTTTAAAGGTTTGCCCTTTTCTTAACGAACAAAAGAAACACTTGTCCTATTTAAATTCATGTATGTGCTTTGTGGTCTTATATGTTTAAGGACTTAAATCCTTAAAAAAGGTGATAAAAGGTATATCCCCCTTATCACCTTTCAACCTTCCTTACTCTGTAGCAGCTTCTGCTTCTTCTGCTGCAGCCTCTTCTGTCTCTTCGCCTTGCTTAGCTTCAAGAACAGCGTCTGCCATTTTAGAAGTTAGAAGTTTTACAGCACGAATCGCGTCATCGTTCGCAGGGATAACATAGTCGATTTCGTCTGGATCACAGTTTGTGTCAACAATACCGACAATTGGAATGTTTAATTTGTGAGCTTCTGCTACTGCAATGCGCTCTTTACGTGGGTCAATTACGAACATTACGTCCGGAAGACTTTCCATATTTTTAATACCGCCTAGGAATTTAACAAGACGTTCTTTTTCTTTAAGAAGGTCTACTGTTTCTTTCTTAGGAAGTACATCGAATGTGCCATCTTCTTCCATGCGCTCAATATCTTTAAGACGGTTGATACGCTTACGGATTGTTTCAAAGTTTGTAAGTGTTCCACCTAACCAACGTTGGTTGATGTAGTACATACCTGCACGAGTTGCTTCTTCTTTAACAGACTCTTGTGCTTGTTTCTTAGTACCAACGAAAAGTACGTTTCCGCCTTCAGCAGCAACGTTCTTCACGTAGTTAAATGCTTCATCCACCTTTTTAACTGTTTTCTGTAGGTCGATGATGTAGATACCGTTACGCTCCGTGAAAATGTACTTTTTCATTTTCGGGTTCCAACGGCGAGTTTGGTGTCCGAAATGAACACCAGCTTCTAGAAGCTGTTTCATTGAAATTACTGACATGTTAATTCCTCCTAATGGTTTTTTGCCTCCGATCATCTCATCTTTAACGCAGAACTCATCAAAAATGAGCACCAACTCCGTTAAATCGACAATCGTGTGTATTAACACCAAAAGTAACTATATCATAGGAAGATATAGCAATCAAGTATTTATTGTTTCATTTTCGGATGAATTTTGAGCATTAATTCTACTTCAGTCTTTCCACAATCTAACCGTTTGGCAATTTGCTCTGTATTGTATCCTTGATCATATAGTTGAAACACACTTGATTGAACAGATGGTTGATATGATTCTTCCTTGTCATATTCGTAAGGAATATCATAGGAAGACTGTAATTCTTTATTTTGGTTCAAAGTTGTTTTGGGAGCTTCAAAAGATTCCTTCTTCACGATAGGACCAGGAGATTCTTGTTCCTGAGACTTTTCTTGTGACTTAAGGAGTGTATTATCACTCCCTGACCTGTTCTTTTCTGCTACATCAGTCTGACCATTTTGCTCCAAGATATTCATTAACCGCTCATTTTCCTCTTTAATTTCTAGCAAATAAGCTGTAAAAGTCTCCTCTACCTGGCGCGCAACTTTCTCTTGCTTTAATTCTAGCTCCTTCGTCTTTGACACACGAATAGATAGAATAACAACTGCGATGAGGGTGATAAAATGAAGCAAAAAGCTAATAACTAACAAAAACGTGATCATGTAATCCCTTCTTAGCCGCTATAATCAATTTCGTTTCCTAAATAAGGATGAACGATGTCTTGTTCTTTTTGATGATTGGCTAGAGTCTTTGAAGAGTGATGAAGGGAACGATCACCTTCATCACTCTTCACACTCACATAATTTTTAGACTCCATACTGTTTACCTGAGTACGCCTCAATTCATCCTGTAATTTCGTTTCTTCTGATAAGTTTTGTTGTAGTTGAGGCCCGCGCTGTTGCATTTGCTCTTGAAGTTTCCCAGCATCTTGGGATCTTGGCAGGGCAATTTGCATTTCAATTGCTTTCCAGCTCATGAAACCATTCCCCCTCTATATCAGATACAAATACTAAAAAGCTAGGACTGTGAAACAACCTTTATTTCACCATTTTCATAATGTACCTTCACATTTTTATGCGTTTGATTCATCTTTCGCTTGTACTTCCCAAATGTTACATCCGTGTTTGTGTAAATTGTACCATTTACAGAGAGATACGTCTCGTTTAATTCTGTGTATGCCTGTTTTAAATCAGCCAAAATCGTTTCTATCTCTTTTAGCTCCCGATCACTTTGTTGGTAAGAATTGCGTTGTCTGAGCATTGTAACTCGTTCTTGCGCTGAAAGAGTCCCCGATTGTTGTTTTTGACGTAACTTTTTCCCAATAAGTTCAAGCTTTTGAAGGGAATCCGTTAGGTTTTCTTTTCTAGCATCAAGCGCCTTTTCTTTTTCGACAACTTTTTTATTTACACCAAAATATAATTCCGTGGGTGTATTCATACGGTTTCCAATGTCTTTTGCTTCAATGGTAAGTCCAGCTGACAAAGCTCCTCCGATCACGTTTCCCCTTTGACAATAAATATGTTCTCTAGCTACACATTGGCTATGAACGATGGAATTCTCAATGAGAATATCTCGACCTGCTTCAACGTTCGCTTGGTTTAAATAACCCGCTCGAACATCTATGCCAGCATAAATACCACCTTTATGCGTGGCAGCTACCCCTTCAGAAATATGTACAGATCCTTCGGCTATAATGGAAGCTCCTTCAACTAATCCGTAAACTTTAACGTCACCTTTAGCTTTGATCGAATATCCCGAAGGAACGTTACCTCGAATAACAATTGTTCCGACAAAATCAAGGTTACCAACGCTCATATCAATGTCCCCAGAAACTTCGAATTCCGGATAGATATGGATCACTTGTTCACCTAAAGAAATTTGACCATTAATGTCTGCATACATGGATTGATCTTCAGCATTCCACCTTACATTTGTTCCAGCACGGAGCTTAACCGGATTTCCCGGTGAAGATTGAACAACTTCCCCACATACATTTAAACCAGGTGTACCTTGTTGAGGCTTTTTGATTTCAAGAAGTTTATCCCCTTCATGTACTGTAGGGATACGCATAACATCTCTGAAGTTGATTTGTTCATGATCATCTCGTTGCAATGAGGTGCTTAATTCTTTAACATAATGGACTTCTCCATCTTTTCCTTTTTGGGGAAGTTCACCTCTTGCCACAATAATAGGAAACCCTTCCTCTGGTACCCCTGAGGCAATGAGTGCCAAAGAGCCCTCATCCCATCCACTTTGAACCTGGTATTGATATAATTCATCCTTTAAATCTTGAACATCGAATGAAAGCTCTAAATGGTACTCTTGCTTCAAATGGAGAGAAGCTGTCATTTTATCTTTAGATAGATCTACATCAAAGAAGTTAGAAAACCCATCAATCCTCCCCATACACTTTATCCCCCTTAACTTGTTACTCTACTGTAGCAAGGTTCTCTAGTATTTTCCGCAACTTAAATAAGGCTCGAGCATGTATTTGGGAAATCCTAGAAGTGGTTAACTCAAGTACTTGTCCAATCTCAGTTAAAGTGAGTTCTTCATGATAAAATAAACTAATAACTAACTGTTCTTTTTCATTTAATTGTTTGATTCCTTCTGCTAACTCCTTATAGTCCTCACCTTTTACCATTTGAAAATCAGGGTTTTTAGAGGAGTTATCAGGAATGGAATACCCAATTCCTTCTTTATGTTCACTCTTCGTGTCTTTAGGCTTTTCCTCCATAGAAAGCACATTGGCAAAAACAGTGTCTTTCATCACTTGCTCAACTTCTTGTTCTGTAGATTCAATTTCCTCAGCAATCTCTGCAGAAGTTGGCGCACGCTGAAGGCGTTGCTCTAACATCTCAGCAGTGGTTTCAATTTTTTTAGATTTATCTCGCACAGACCTAGGCAACCAATCTTCTTTCCTTAATCCATCAATAATTGCGCCACGAATTCTAAATGAGGCGTAGGTGTCAAACTTCAAGTCACGAGACAAATCAAATTTTTCGATTGCATCATAAAGTCCGATTAAGCCTAAACTTTTGATATCTTCTTTATTCACATTTTGAGGTAAATGAGCAGAAATACGGTGTACGTGATAGTGAACAAGGTGCATGTAATTGCGCACTAATTCATTCGCTGTTTCACTGTCACGCTCCTGCTCCCATCTTTCCCATAGCTGTTGTTCCTGAGGAGCTGAATGATCGGTCATATGGAACCTCCTCGTTGATTGTCCTGTTGTTTTCTATGCTTTATTCATCATCATCTAATAAAGAACGAATCATCTCTGAGGTTTTCTTCGCTTCTTCCTCTGATAACTCGTTTTGTGATTCTGTTTCCCCATCCGATTGATTATTTAACATTTGCTCATCTGAGGGGAATGTATGGGCAGTTGCTTCAGATGTTTCTGGATAAGTCTTAGTCTCTTCACTCTCATAACTTTGAGCAACTGCATAATGATTCTCTGAAGCGTAGCCTATAGCCCAGCGAAATAAGAAAAGTAATAAAAAAAATAGTATAAAAGTGCCTGAAGATCTTAATGCAGTGGTTGATAAAGTATTCTCTCCAATGGAAAGGATGTAGACCATTAATGCTCCCATTAAAGCAAACACTAAATTCCACCATAATTTCCCTACCATCAAATTTCTGATACTCCTTTATTAACCGTTCTAACTTGTAAAATACCCGAATCCGGATGAAACTCAATCGTTCTCCCACTGTTTCCACCACAATCTTCAGCGACGAGTGGGATTCTCAACTGTTGAAGTGATTCTTTGACCGCTTCTACATTTCGAGGTCCAATGCGCATCATTTCATTAGATGTAGAGAAAGGGAACATTTGAGCCCCACCCGCAATTTTTGCTTTTAAGGAGTACGATTGTACACCTTTATATTGTAAAGTTTTGTATAACTGTGGAATAGCTGTGTCTGCATACTTTGCAATATTCTTAGGTGTTTCTTTAGACATACTCGAATCTGGTAACATGACATGTGCCATTCCTGCAATTTGTGTTTTAAGATCGTAAACAACTACTCCAACACATGATCCTAATCCTGAAGTTCGGATTGTTCGAGGAGCAATTGCATAATTCATATCAGCAATCCCTACTTTGACAACAGATACAACACTACTCATCACCTTGTACCCCAAGAGCTTTAAAAATTATTGGAAAAGAGTTAGGGTCTGGTAGAAGGAAAAAGTGACCTCGAACCTCTCCAGAATTCAAACTATTATCTTTAATACAAGTATCTATTACAATTGCATGATCACTCACTTGCGATAATTCAAGTAAACCGAAGCTTAGAACTGCTCCTATCATATCAATAGAGACAGACGGTACAGATGGTTGAATAGATAAATTGGTAAAATCAGAAAGAGCTGATAAATAGGAACCTGATAGTATATTACCTAATTCATTGATCGCAGAAACTCCCATTTCCGAATAAGGGGGTGAGGCAAAATTAATTTTCTCATCTCCAGTCATTTGGAATGCCATACGATTTGCTTGTTCAGGAGGGAGCACAAAAAACATGCTTCCGGAAATATCACCCTCGATTCGTAAAAAGACTGAAACGAGTACCTGTTCAGCTCCACCTGCTATATCCATCATTTCGTTAAAGCTCACAAGTCTTACATCAGGAATGTTCATATCAATCTTTCGGTCTAAAAGTTTTGATAAGGACGTTGCAGCATGACCTGCACCGATATTTCCAACCTCTTTTAATACATCCAAATAATCTTGTGAAAATTGATTCAAAAAGGGCATAGGCTTAACCTTCTATCGTTTTAAGTTCTCGTACTTCTTCTGAGGAAAATACTTTTTGTAAGTCTAATAGAATTAATAGACGTCGTTCTAACTTTGCCACACCTTGAATGTATTCCGCTTCAACAGTACCCACTACTTCTGGAGGTGGCTCAATAGCTTCTTTCGGGATATCAATAACATCATTAGCTGAATCTACGATTAAGCCAACTTCCATATCATTATAATGCACGATAATAATTCTTGTACTTTCATCATGTTCCTTCGAATCCAGGTCAAATCGTGTACGTAGATCAATAATAGGTGTCACAACGCCTCTTAGATTTATAACACCCTTAACGAATTCAGGTGTGCTTGGAACTCGTGTGATATGTTGCATTCTCTCAATCGAACCTACTTGTTGAACGGGTACACCAAACTCTTCATCTTTTAATTGAAATACAATAATCTTTTCATCTTGTCCATTTAATTCAGTCATGCAATCTCCTCCCACTTATTTAATTAATGCATTACTATCTACAATAAGAGCAACTTGGCCATCTCCTAAGATGGTTGCACCGGAAACAGCGAATACATTAGATAAATAGTTTCCAAGCGCCTTAAGCACTACTTCTTGTTGTCCAATAAACGAATCAACAATTAAACCTGCCATTTTATCTCCTTTACGAACAATAACTACAGAATAATGAGTTTCTTCTTCTTGTTCGCCTGGAACTTCAAATACATCCTTTAAGGAGACTAAAGGAACGATTTTCCCTCTAAAATCAATGACTTTTTTGTTGTGTGCTTTCATAATATCTTCTTTCTTAATGATTGCTGTTTCAATGATAGATGAAAGTGGGATTGCATATTTTTCATCTTCTACTTCCACTAACATAACCGAAATAATGGATAAAGTTAATGGGAGTTGAATTGAAAAGATTGATCCTTCATATAGTTTCGAATCAATTGAGATGGATCCACCTAATGACTCAATCGTGTTTTTCACTACATCAAGCCCAACACCACGGCCAGAAACATCTGATATTTTATCGGCTGTAGAGAAACCGCTTTCCATGATTAATTCATAGATTTGTTGATCATCAAGAGAAGCTCCTTGTTCAGGTGTAATAACACTATTATCAATGGCTTTTTGTAATACCTTATCCCTATTGATTCCACCGCCATCATCAGAGATTTCAATAAAGACATGATTACCAGATTGATAGGCTTTAAGATGTAATGTACCTTCTTCTGGTTTCCCTTGTGCTATACGTTCTTCAGGGGTTTCGATACCATGGTCTAAAGCGTTTCGAATCAAGTGAACCAGAGGATCCCCGATTTCATCAATGACTGTTCGATCAAGTTCTGTATCCGCACCAGAGATTTTTAGGTTGATCTTCTTATGTAAGTCTCTCGCAAGCTGACGTACCATACGCGGGAATCGATTGAAAACCTGTTCTACTTGAACCATTCTCATGTTTAAAATGATGTTTTGTAAATCACCTGAAATTCTTGACATTCGTTCTACAGTTTCATTCAATTCATTATGATTTAAATCACTTGAGATCTGTTCTAAACGTCCACGGTCAATGACAAGCTCTTCGAACAAATTCATTAGGACATCTAGGCGTTCAATGTTAACCCGAATGGTCTTGTTTTGAGGTTGCTGTTTAGGCTCTTGAGAACTTTCATTCTGTTGTGTAGAAGTATTTACTTCTTTCTTTTTTGTTTGATCATTTTCTGTCTGAGCTTGCTCTTCTTGTTTTTGTTGTTCTTGCTGTTGCTCTTGCAACTTCTCTTGTTGGTTTGTTTTATATTCATCGATAGAAAATGTTTCTACAACAACTTTATCTAATTCAGAAACCTTCATAACGCGACTTTCAATCTCAGAGAGTTCTTCTTGAGTGACAAGGAGTACATGGAATTGATTATCAAAATCTTCTTCTTCTAATTGATCAACAGAAGGATTAGATTTGATTACTTCACCAATTTGTTCAAGCACTTCAAACACCATATAAACTCTTGCAGCTTTAAGTAAGCAATCCTCACGTAGATAGACAGAAAGCTGTACATTTTGGAAGCCTCTTTCATTGGACTCTTGTAGAACTGTTAACTCAAATTCATCTAATCCTTGAATCCCTTTTACTTCTGTTTCTGCAGGTGCTATTGTAGCTGCCGTTTCTTGTACCGTATCGTTACTCTGCTGAACATCTGCAGGCTTTTCTCCTTGCGCAATACGGTTTAACTTCTCAACAACTACTTCTACGTCACGCTGACCATCTCCACCTGAAGCAATATCTGTAACCATTGCTTCTAAATCTTCTAATGAATCAAAAACAATATCTAATAGATCTGTATCAACATCAACTTGGTGATTACGAACAGCGTCTAACACGTTTTCAATTTTGTGTGTTAAATTCGCCAAATCCTGATAGCCCATTGTTGCTGACATTCCTTTTAATGTGTGGGCAGCACGAAAGATCTCACTCACTAGATCCAAGTTTGAGGGATCTTTCTCTAGTTGTAATAAGGAATCATTTACAGTCTATAAATTCTCTTTACTTTCTTCAATAAACACTTCTAAATACTGATTAACTTCCATTTCCCTTCACCCCTCTTATTCCCCTATTAATTTCATTACGGTGTTTGTTACATCATTTAAATGGACCACATGATCCACCTGATTCGTTTGAAAAGCTGCTTTAGGCATTCCATAAACAACCGATGACGCACTAGACTCTGCTAGAGCTACAACTTGATTAGAGTCCTTCTTTAGCATCTCTAAACCTCTCGCTCCATCAGACCCCATTCCGGTTAACACAATGGCATAGGTTTCATAGTTGTCTAAGCCTAATAACGACTCAAACATGACATCTACTGAAGGACGGTGCCCCAATCTCTGAGCAGTTTGAGATAACTGAATCGCAAGTGACATCCCCACTTTTCTAACAGTCATGTGAAAATCACCTGGCGCAATATAAACTGTACCTTTTTGAAGAACTTCACCATTTTCCGCTTCTTTCACGTGTACTTGACACAGTGTATTTAAACGGTTTGCCAGTGATTTCGTGAAACCTTGAGGCATATGTTGCACAATTAAAACTGGAGCTGGGAGGTCTTCAGGTAGCTGCATTAAAACTTTTTGTAATGCTCTAGGTCCTCCTGTCGATGCTCCAATCGCAATAAGTTTCTTCAATGAAGATTGTTGTAAAAGTTTAGTCTTCTTGGGTGTAATAGGAATCGTTGATGTCTTTTCCTTATCCACGGTTATTAACCGTTTAACATTTACATTTGCTGCTTCAAATACTTTCTTGGTAATCTCTTCTTGGATCGTTTCAATATCTAAAGAAATGGCACCAGAAGGTTTCTGGATAAAATCAATGGCTCCATACTCCATTGCTTTCATTGTGCTCTCAGCACCCTGAGCGGTTAAACTTGATAACATGACTACTGGTAGTGGAGAGTCCTTCATTATTTGTTGTAAACAATCGAGACCATCCATAATAGGCATTTCAATATCAAGTGTCACGACATCTGGGGAAAGTTCACGAATTTTGCGTAAACCATCTTCACCATTTCGGGCTGTTCCAATAACAGTTAACCTGGAATCTTGTTCTAAGATGTCTGTAATCATCTTTCTCATAAAGGCAGAGTCGTCGATCACTAACACGCGTATTCCTTTCATAATCGACCTACCTTTCTAGCATGAATTGTTTAAGCTTAGACACAAACCTGAATGGCACCTTTTTGTGAATATCAATGTTTTGTTCTAAATACTGGTTTGTCATATGAGTAAGGGCTTGACTTATCTTAGCTTTTTCGTCATATGATAAAAAAGGCACTTGACTTGTCACAGCTTTCGTAACCACTCGATCATCAGGCAAAATTCCGAGAGGTTCTATGGATTTATTTAAAAATTGCGACACCACATCTTGCATTCGTTTCATCGTTTTCTCGCCAGCTTTCTGGGAAAAGGCCTTATTTACGACAAGATATAGCGGTAAATCAAATTGCTTTTGAGTAATATGCTTAATCATGGCATAGCCATCTGTTAAAGCAGTCGGTTCTGGCGTTGTAACAACAAAACATTCATTTGCTGCTAAGATGAAATTCAAACTGTCATTTGTTACTCCAGCACCCATATCAAATAATATATAGTCATAGGATTGAACTAGATTTTGCAACTGTTGATAAAAATAATCTAGCTTCTCTTCACTAAAATGAAATATATCTGATAATCCAGATCCTGCTGCTATATACGATAATGATTGTGGTCCTTGTTCAATAATATCATCAATCGGTATATCTTGTTCGAACATATCTACTATAGATCGTTCAGGAGTAAGGCCTAGTAAAATATCAATATTACCCATGCCAATATCCAGATCAAATAACAGGACTTTCTTATTGTTTTTTGCTAAAGACAGGGCAAAATTCAAGGCGAAATTCGATTTTCCCACTCCGCCTTTCCCACTAATCACCGCAATCGTTCTCGCTTCAGATGTATTTCGTAGCTGATCTAATTTTTCACGGAGCTTTTGTGCCTGATCATGTTTCACCTGTTTCACCAACTATCCTTCTGATCATTTTCTCAACCGAAGCTTCACTTATATCATCTGGTACATTTTGACCATCCGTCAAGTAAGCAACACCTATTTTATGTTGTAACACCATGTTAAGCATTGCACCACTGTGCGATGTTTCATCAACCTTAGTGAAAATAAGTTTTTGAATAGGTACGTTTGAAAACTGTTGGTAAATGGCATCCATATCGGAGTATTTACTCGTTAAAGATAAAGCTAGGTACGTCTCTAGTTCAGCTTCAAAATCAATAATCTTTTTTAGCTCTTCAACATACTGTTGATCCCTGAAGTTTCGCCCTGCGGTATCCACTAAAACATGATCATAATCACTGAACTTTTCTTTAGCTTGTTTATAATCCTCTAAGTTGTATGCTATTTCAATAGGTATATCTAAGATTTTAGCATACGTTTTTAATTGATCGATGGCCGCAATCCTGAACGTATCTGTTGTAATAAAAGCAACTTTCTTTTTATGTTTAATCACACTCTCGGCAGCTAATTTTGCAATCGTGGTTGTCTTTCCAACACCTGTAGGACCAACAAGATGAATGAATTGTTTCTCAAACGATAAGCCTCCGAATGGGATGTTTTGGACCTGATGTCGAATTTCATCCTTAAGCCATCCCTTAACCATCTCTTCATTCACATTACTTTTTGTTGTATAAAACTTTTCAATAAGAGGTTGCATCAACTGATTACTAATCTCTTCTGAAACTTCTTGTTTGATCAGGTTTTGATAGACTACTTGTAAAACATCAGGATATGCCACTGTTGAGGACATTGGCTGGTGCTGCATAAGCTCTTTTAATTCTCTTATCTCTTTTAAAACATTCTCATCTTGTTTTGGCTTAGGTTCATCTTGTTGAGTATAAGAGATTGGCGTTGCTTTAGGTACTACACTTGGTTGAAACGGTTTTTCCTGTCTGTCTGGTTTTTTATGCGATTCTTTTTGTTCGACTTTTGGTTGGGGATCGATCGCAGCAATTACTTCAATATTTTTTTTACGGAACAATCCCAAGAATCCGCCCTGGTTAATTTCTTTTGAATTTAGAATCACAGCATCATGACCAAGTTCTTTACGTATTTTATTCATTGCCTCTGGCATGGTTGGTGCTACGTATTTTTTTACTTTCATTAGATATTCACCACCCCAACACTTTGTACTTCGACACTTGGCTCTAACTCGTTATAAGAAAGTACGGCCACTTGTGGAAGGAATCGTTCTAATAATTGTTTGATATACATTCGAACAGCTGGTGAACATAATACAATTGGCGTGTCCTCTTGAAGAGACAATTGCTCTACTTGTTGGGCTACGGATTGAACGATAGCTTGCTGTGAGTCTGGATCGAGTGCTAAATAGCTACCGTGTTCCGTTTGTTGAATATGTTCAGCTACTGTTTTTTCAACTTTACCTGATACCGTTAATACCTTAAGCGAGTCACGATCTTGAACAAACTGGTTTGTAATTTGAGTTGATAAGGATTGTCTTACATATTCCGCTAATAATTCTGTATCGTTTGTCATTTTGCCAAAGTCTGCTAATGTTTCAAAAATTACAGGTAGATTTTTAATGGAAACATTCTCACGTAAAAGCTTGGCTAAGACCTTCTGAATCTCTCCCGTATTTAATGGGTCAGGTGTAACTTCTTCTACTAATATCGGATAGGATTCCTGCAAATGATCGATTAACTGTTTCGTTTCCTGACGCCCTAATAACATGTGTGCGTGTTGCTTAATAATTTCTGTGATATGAGTGGAAACAACAGATGGAGGATCGACCACTGTATAGCCAAACATCTCAGCGTCTTCCTTTGTTTCCTCTGTAATCCATTTAGCAGGTAATCCAAAGGCTGGCTCTTGAGTATCAATACCTTCTATAGCATCATCTTCCCCACCCGGACTCATCGCTAGGTAATGGTCAAGGAGTAATTCACCAGCAGCAACTTGATTCCCTTTTACTTTTAAACGGTATTCATTAGGATTTAATTGAATGTTGTCCCGAATGCGTACCACTGGAATGACAAGGCCAAGCTCAATGGCTAGTTGTCTACGAATCATAACAATTCGATCTAGCAAATCCCCACCTTGATTAGCATCGGCTAGTGGGATTAGCGCATATCCAAATTCAAATTCAATTGGATCTGTACTAATCAAATTCACCACATTTTCAGGTGATTGCATATCTGAGCTTTCCTTTTCTTCCTCTTCATCTGCAACCGTTTCATCAATGGTCTCTTCTGAACGAGACATTGCGTAGCCTGCACCAATCATCGCTAATCCAATAATGGTGGTTATGAAAATCGGTATCGGAGTTAATCCCAAAAGAAGCATAGTAGCTCCCGCAATATATAAAAGTTTAGGATAGCGGAATAATTGCTTCGTAACATCAGATCCTAGATTTCCTTCAGAATTTACTCTCGTTACGACAATACCAGTAGCCGTCGAGATTAATAGTGCGGGAATTTGACTTGTAAGGCCATCTCCTACAGTTAATTTGGTATATGTATCAATGGCTTCACCGAAACCCATACCTTTTTGGGTCATTCCAATAATTAAACCAAAAATAATGTTAATCAACACAATGATAATTCCGGCAATAGCATCACCTTTAACGAATTTACTGGCACCATCCATGGCACCGTGAAAATCCGCTTCATTTTCAATTTTTTCTCTGCGTTCTTTCGCTTGTACTTCAGAAATTAGTCCTGCGTTTAAGTCCGCATCAATACTCATTTGCTTACCAGGCATGGCATCTAAAGTGAATCGTGCCGCAACTTCGGAAACACGTTCTGCACCTTTGGTAATAACTAAAAATTGAATGATAACTAAAATAGCAAAAATAACAAAACCAACAAGCGGGCTGTTTCCTGTTACAAACGTTCCGAAAGTCGAGACTACTCCACCAGCTTCTGCTTCTGACAAAATCGAACGAGTTGTTGAAACATTCAACCCTAAACGAAACAGCGTCAACAAAAGTAAGAGTGAAGGGAATATGGAAAACTCTAAAGCTTCCGTTGTATTCATGGCGACTAACGCGACCATTAATGCCAATGATATGTTAACTAATATGAATAAACTTAATAGGACGGGTGGCATTGGTATAACAAGCATCACAATAATTAATATGACGCCTACCAAAACCGATAGATCTCTAGCTGCCATGATATACGCTCCCTACTTTCCTACGCTTTTTTCTGAATGCGGTAAACGTAGGCTAAAATTTCAGCTACCGCTTGATAAAATTCTTCCCCAATCGCATTTTCAACTTCAACCTCATCGTATAAGGCTCTTGCTAAAGGTCGATTTTCTACGGTGACTACATCATGTTGTTTGGCTATTTCTTTAATTTTTTGAGCAACATAATCGACACCTTTTGCAACAACATACGGCGCTTGTGATTTTTCCTCATCGTACTTAATCGCAATGGCATAGTGCGTTGGGTTAGTGATTACAACGTCTGCTTCTGGAACTTCACTCATCATACGTTGTTGAGACATTTGTCTTTGTCTTTCTTTAATCTTAGATTTAATTTGAGGGTCCCCTTCCATGTTTTTGTGCTCATCTTTGACATCCTGTTTTGACATTCGAATGTTTTTCTCATGATCATACTTTTGATAAGTGTAATCAATGACAGATAATATCAATAAAAGCAAAGAAGCTGAGGTACCCATAATAATCGTTGTTTGTCCAAAAAAAGCAATGGCACTTTCCAAGCTTTTTTGAGACATCTCCAGCATATCTCCTTTTCTCCACCAAAGAATAGAAAAGGTTACGGTTCCTACAAATCCTATTTTCAATAAGGATTTAAATAGTTCTACAAGGGCTCGAGCTGAGAACACTTTTTTGGCTCCTTGTATCGGATCAAGCTTTTTAAGATCCATCTTTAAAGGTTCACCTGTAAACATGACCCCTACCTGTAATAGATTAGAAGCAAGTCCTGCTACTACAGCCATACCAGCGATAGGCGCTAATGTTTTGGTCATTTCAAAACTAGCTTCTACAAAGATTTGTTGTACATTGTGTTGTGTCAAATCCCAAGTTAAATACTCTTGGAATGTATTTTTAAACAAGCCTGTGAACTGATCTCGCAGGAAACCTCCAATAACAAAAAGCAACAAAAAGACAGAAAATAATAGAATTGCTGTATTAACGTCCTGACTCTTTGGGACCTGACCTTTTTTTCGTGTGTCTTCACGCTTTTTCGGAGTCGCTTCTTCAGTTTTTTCACCTTGGAAAAACTGTAGGTCTAAACGTAATAATTCCATTTAAGCGCCTCCCATTAGTTGCATAAGACTTCTCATAGACACCAGCATAAGTTCGAATAATTGATGAACTAACATCGTAAACATTCCAAAAGAAATAAAAATAACAATAAAGCTTACAAGGATCTTTAAAGGAAGTCCTACTACAAATACGTTTAACTGGGGTACAGTTCGCGCAATAATCCCTAGTGCAACATCAACTAAAAACAAACATCCTACAATCGGAATGGCCATTTGAAATGCAATGACGAACATTTTATTAAACGTCTGTAACACATAATCCATCATATCTGGGTTAGAGAATGGTACATATAGTTGTTCCATTGGTATGACTTCATAACTATAAAAAACGCCATCTATAAGTAAATGGTGGCCATTAACGGCTAATAAAAATAATAGAGTAAAGGTGTATAGATATTGGCCGATTAAAGGACTTTGAGCTCCAGTTTGAGGGTCAATGACATTCGCAATCGCAAAACCCATCTGAAAATCAATAAAGCCACCTGCCACTTGAATAGCCGAGATAAGCAAATAAGCTATAAAACCTACCATCAGACCAACTAAAGCTTCTTTAATAATTAATAAGTAAAACGTTTCATTTAATAACACAACAGGTACATCTATCGTGAAATACATAATCCATGTTAAAAAAAAGCTAAAACCAACTTTGTGCTGGGATGGCACATTTCGATAAGAGAAGATTGGTAATGTTACGAAAAATGCAGTCACTCTCATGAAGATTAATAAAAATGCTGGCACGGAATTCAAGTTAATAATATCTAGCATGATTTACCCTACAAATTGGTTTAGATTCATAAAAATATCACGAGCAAATTCAACCATCATCGACAACATCCAAGGGCCGAAGAACACAAGGCCAGCTAATACAGCAACAATCTTAGGTATAAACGCTAGTGTTTGCTCTTGAATCTGTGTTGTTGCCTGGAATATCGATACGAGCAAACCAACCGATAAAGCCAGCAAAAGGAGAGGCCCTGTTACAGTTAGGACAGTATAAATTCCTTTTTCAGCTAGTGAGATAACAAATTGACTGTTCATGACTCAGACCTCCCTAAAACCCTTCGAGTAATGACTGTGTAATGAGATACCATCCATCTACAAGAACAAACAATAATATTTTAAATGGTAATGAAATCATAACTGGCGGAAGCATCATCATACCCATCGACATTAAAACACTGGCAACAGCCATATCTATGACGAGAAATGGGATAAAGATCATAAAACCCATTTGGAAAGCCGTTTTTAGCTCACTTATTGCGAATGCTGGAACGAGCGTTGTAAGTGGAACATCTTGTATCGTACTTGGCCGTTCCATTCCTGCATAATTCATAAATAAAGCTAAGTCTTTTTCCCTTGTATGCTTGGCCATGAAATCTTTCATGGGTATACTTGCTTGTTCATAGGCTTCATCTAGTGTAATTTCTTCATTAAAAAGCGGTGTCAATGCTTCTTGATTAACTTCTTGTAACGTAGGTGCCATCACAAAAAAAGTAATAAACAAGGCTAGACCAATTAGCACTTGGTTAGGTGGCATCGTTTGTGTTGCTAATGAAGTACGTACAAACGATAGTACAATTAAAATTCGAGTAAAGCTTGTCATTAAGATTAATATACTTGGTGCTAGAGAAAGAATCGTTAATAACAACAAAAGCTTGATAGATGTCGAAATATTTGTTGGATCTGAATTTGAAAAAATGTCTATAAATTCATTCATCTGAATCCTCTTTCTTTTGTTGTTGCTTCTCTATGAATTTTTCTCGTTTTTGTTTTAACGACTTTAGCTCTGACTGGAACAACTGCTGAAACTGAATGGATGAGTCAGATTCTTGAGATGTTTGTTTCTTGTTTTTTGATAGGAGTGAAGCTAAACGTGCACCAGGGTTATATGCTTCACCTTCTGAAGAATTTGATAATTCTTGAATGGTTTTCTCATCCTCTATTTCTGTTAACAGTTCTACATTGTCACCTACACCAACTACATAATAGCGGTCACCTATTCTTACTAGTTGCATAGATTTATGTTGTCCTAAGGAAATACCTCCTAAGTTTTGCATGGCGCGGACATTACTGAACATTTGATTTCGCTTATTTACAAATTTAAGAAGTCCATAAATAAGGACGATAATAAAAGCAAGAGCTAAAACGAGCTTCACGATGTTCCAAGCTAATGATGGTGACTCTTCTTGAGCCGATTGGTTTAAAGGAGAAGAAGATCCTTGGTCCTCTTCTCCATCATTACACCCTGCCTTATCAGGATTCTCTATACATTCTTTTGCACTTGGGTCTGTAGTCGAGGCGTTGGATGTATGTAATGGAAGAAAGCACAACATAAGTAGTACAGTTATCCATAATACAATCTGTTTCTTCATAATCCTTGTACTCTTTATCCTAAAGCTTTATTGATGGCTTCAAGTACTCGATCAGCTTGGAACGGTTTTACGATAAAGTCTTTAGCCCCCGCTTGAATTGCATCAATGACCATAGCTTGTTGTCCCATCGCTGAACACATAATGACCTTTGCTTCAGGGTATGTGCTCTTAATCTCTTTTAAAGCTGTGATTCCATCCATCTCAGGCATTGTAATATCTAGTGTTACTAGATCCGGCTCAAGCTCTTTATACTTTTCAATAGCTTGGTTACCATCCTGTGCTTCACCTACTACTTCAAAACCATTCTTCGTTAAAATATCCTTGATCATCATACGCATAAATGCAGCGTCGTCTACAATTAATATTTTACTAGCCATAATTATCCTCCTCGAAACTTCTCTTGTTTATTGTAATTTTTTGAGTCGCTCTTGCTGACTTAAAATATCTGTAACTCGTACACCGAAGTTTTCATCGATGACGACAACCTCCCCCTTAGCAATAAGCTTTTCATTGACATGAATATCAACAGGCTCACCAGCTAACTTATCTAGCTCCACAATCGACCCTGAAGATAGTTCTAAAATCTCTTTAATCGTTCGTTTTGTTCGCCCTAATTCAACGGTTACACGTAATGGAATATCAAGTAACATATCCAAATTGCGTTGTTCATTTTTAGGTAACTCTACTTGATTAAAGCTTGAGAACTCAGCTGCTTGCACGTCTGCATTTTGAGCATCCCCCATACCACCAATATGTTGTGGCTGCTTCGGTTGCTGTGGTTGTTGTGTTTGAGCACTCTGTTGTGGTGCTTGCTGTACTGGTTGTTGCTGTGTCACTTGTGCACTTTGTTGTGGTGCTTGATTTGGTGGTGCACTTTGTTGAGCTACCTGTTCTTGCTGTTGTGGTGCCGCTTGTGGTGCACTTTCTTCCTCAGGTTCCTGTTCAGGAGGGTTTAATAATTGGTTCACTAAATCTTTTGCGAAATTTAATGGTAACACTTGCATAATCGTTGAATCGATTAAGTCTCCAATTCTTAGCTGGAACGATACCTTAACTAATATTTGATTGTCAGGAATCGTTTCAGTCCCTTCACCTTCTTTTACATTTAGTAGATCAATAGAAGGCGGGGATATATCCACTCGTTTATTAAATACAGTAGACATACTAGTTGCTGCAGAACCCATCATCTGATTCATTGCTTCTTGCACAGCACTTAAGTGAATATCATTTAATTCCTCATCTGGAGACGTACCATCTCCGCCTAGCATAAGGTCCGCAATTATCGCTGCATCCTTTTGCTGGATGACTAATAGGTTCATACCAGAAAAACCTTCTGTGTACGTTACCTGAATGGCTACATTTGGTTGTGGGAATTCATCTGGTAATTGAGACTGCTCAATTACAGAAATCGTAGGTGTTGTAATATCCACCTTTTGATTTAATAGACTCGATAAAGCTGTAGCGGAACTACCAAAAGAGATATTGCCAATCTCACCTAAAGCGTCTTGTTCTAATGTAGAAAGGTTTCCTTCCTCTGGGGACTCTTGTTGTCCTTCTTGCTCATCATCTTCATCAGCTGTCCCTCGTAATAGCGCGTCGATTTCATCTTGTGAAAGCATATCATCACTCATAATCTGCGTCCCCCCTTCGATATTCTTCCATAACTTGCACGGCCACTTTCTTTTTCACTTTACCCGGCTGTACATAGAATTTTGTCTCTTGATCTACTTTCATCTTTAATGGATCTTGAATATTTTGATCTAGTTGGATGACATCACCTTGTCCTAATTGAAGGAATTGATCAATCGTCATACTAGATTCACCCAGCATAGCACTAACATCTACTTCTGCTTTTTGAACACTCTTGGCTAATGCTTCATATTCTTCAGGCTCTCGGTCAGACGTTTGTGTCTGCATCCAATAATGGACGGATAACTTTGGAATAATCGGTTCTAATACAACATGAGGTATACAGATATTGATCATGCCACTAGCTTCACCAATCTCTGTGTTTAATGAAATAACCACAACGGTCTCGTTAGGTGACACCATTTGCAAAAACTGTGGGTTAACCTCAAATTCTTCAAGCTCTGGTTCAATATCAACAACAGAACTCCAGGCTTCTTGTAAATTATCTATAGCTTTTTCAAACAGCTGAGACATAATTTTCGTCTCGATTTCTGTAAGATTTTCAACTTTATTAACAGAAACCCCTTTTCCACCAAGCATACGATCCATCATGGCATACGCAATATTGGGGTTAATCTCTAGTAAAACTCGACCATCTAATGGTTCTACCGAATAAATATTCAAAATGGTTTTCTTCGGTATCGATCGAATAAATTCTTCATAAGGTATCTGGTCAACAGACGCTACTGAAATATTAATATAAGTCCGGAGTTGAGCAGAAAAGTAAGTAGTCAATAAACGCGCAAAGTTCTCGTGAATACGAGATAAGCTTCGTATTTGGTCTTTTGAAAAACGAAGGGCACGTTTAAAATCATATACTCTTACCTTTTTTTGTTTTTCTTCCTTTTTTAAATCATCGGCATCCATCTCTCCAGTAGATATTGCCGATAGCAAGGCATCAATCTCATTCTGTGAGAGAACCTCTTCAGCCACAAACGTCACCTCCGTTCAGGTGCAAAAAGAACTTAAGGTTACGATCTCTTATTGTAAAACCTTATTAATGGTATAAACATCTGTAACTTTGCCCTCTACCATTAGTTCATTTAAGCGCGTTTTTAACATGTTTTCTAAATTGTCGACACCTGTTTTAAATTCATCTTGATTCATTTTCGAGAGTTCTTTGATTAAAATATTTTTTAACTGAAAGTCGCGTTTTTGCAACTCTTCTTTAGCATCTTTACTATTCGTAACAATTCGAAATTGAATTCGAACAAAGCGATCATTTTTCAAATCGGTGGTTAACTCTTCTGTTTCAAAGGAGTTCTCGATAATCTCATCAATAGAAGGTTTTCCGTCTTCTTTTTCCTTGCCAGAAATCGTCATAACCATTACTAAAGCTACAACTCCAATCACCGTTATAACGATTAATGTAACAAGCATCGTTTTAAATACTTTTTGATTCATGAGGAATCCCCCTCTTTTTCAACTTGAACCCCCACAAGACCAACCTGTCGATAGAATTGTTTAGTAAGAGAAATGACTTTTTCATGTGACTCTTTGACAACAAGTTTTTTTCCATTATGGAGTGTTAAAGTCGTATCTGGAAATGACTGCACCTGTTCTATGTAAATAGCATTTAAGGTGAATGAATCACCATTTAAACGGGTAAGATTTATCATATTTTAAATGGTGGAGAAGGAAACTGATTCAAGTCAGCTCCCTCCTCCCAGCCCCCCTTTTTACATTAACGTTTTAGGTTAACAAGCTCTTGAAGGATTTCATCAGATGTTGTAATGATTCGAGTATTAGCCTGGAAACCACGCTGTGCTGTAATCATCTCTGTGAACTCTTCGGAAAGGTCAACATTCGACATTTCTAGTGCACCTGAAACAACAGATGCTGCACCGTTTTGCCCTGGAGTATAAAGCGCATTAATGACTCCATCAACGTTATCACCTTCAACAGGACCAGTTAATCCAGCATTATCTGTCATTTCAAACTCGTTAGCTCCAACTTTGTTTAAACCCGATGGATTAGAGAACTTAGCAAGTTTAATTGTACCAGCTGTAACTTGGGAACCTGTGCTATCGATATAGTTAACAGAACCGTCACTAGCAATACTAAAGCTTTTAGCGTTATCTGGAATTTGCAAACGAGCAAATCCATCTGGAGCCTCCGCTGATGATCCAACTAAATACTTACCGCTGGAATTTACAATGTAGCCTTCTTGATCCAAATAGAAATTACCTGAACGTGTGAAGGTGTTATTGGAATCATTAATAAAAATGTCACTTCCACTGATTGGAGAATTGGTGTTGTTTCCTTCAGCTAGCATAAACATTCCATCGCCTTCTAGGGCTAAATCTAGTGGGCGGTTAGTGGTTTGACGATTCCCTTGTGTATGAATGTTATCAATAGACCCTACTTGTGAACCTAATCCAACTTGTGAAGGGTTTTTACCTCCTCGTAGAGGTAATCCAGCTTGGTCTTGTGCTGGACCTTCCGCAACGGATAAAGATTGACTCATCATATCTTGGAACGTTACGCGACCTTTTTTGTAACCATACGTATTAACGTTAGAAATATTGTTTCCGATAACATCTAACTTCGTTTGAAAGCCTTTCATTCCTGAAATTCCTGAATACATTGAACGTAGCATATAGGCTTCATCCTTTCGAATTATAAGTTTTATCTCTATGAAGAGATAAACGTTTGAAAGCTGCTTCAATCGGTCCACAGCTTTTTAGGCTTCCCTTAGGTCCAGCCTAATCTTCCATCACAATCGTGCCATTAATGTTTGTGAAAATTTGCGATGTTGCTTCTTGTCTTCCCATCGCTGTAATAACCGTTTGATTTTTCGTACTAACGACTAATGCCGCATCTTTAGTAATGACAAGAGAATCTGTAACCCCTTTAGATTTGGCTTCTGATACTTTTGACGAAATATCTTGCCACTGCTTGTCTTGAATATGAATATTACGTTCTTGTAATCTCGTTTCAGCATGTTTGCTAAGTTTCAAGCCTTGAACTTGCTGGTTCAATACTTGTTGGAATGACTGTTTTGGTTGTGTAGCAGGTGATTTTTTCGTTTTTGGCAACTGTAAGGGTTGATGTTGCAGTTGATGGATTCTTGGATCCATACCATCCCTACTTTCTAATTTCTCATCTATTGAGCTATATTTTGTTCAGAATCTGCTCCTTCACTAACGCGTCGAATTTGATCCGTTGAGATGCTTGTTCCATTAGCAAGCTCTAACACAATAGAATTTTGCTTTTTCGATACCGCTTCAACTTGACTCGTTTCCACACCTGTAACATTCCCATTCTCATCTAAAACTTCATAAGATACGTCTTTCCCAATCATAGAACTGTATTTTACTACCGGTGCAAAAGACTGAGCTTGTGTTAAATCCTCAATAGCTGTAGACATGTTTGTCATTTGCTCTAACATTGAGAAGTTTGTCATCTGTGATACAAACTCTTTATCCTTCATCGGATTGGTTGGATCTTGGTTTTTCAATTGTGTCATTAGAATTTTTAAAAATTCATCTTTGCCAAGTGAAGGCCCTTTTGATCCTGACACAGTTTGAGTTTGTTGCTGTGACTTTATATAAAGCGAAGGATCTATACTTGTCATAATTTTTCCACCTACACTTTCTCATTCATTAACAACTCGTGAAAATCTAGCGACTCAGATTCTTCATCGTGTTGTTCGTGTTCATTTTCCTCATTAGTAGATTGTGGATCGTGTTGCTCTTCAGAGTATTCATCTTGTTCTTTTTGAAAGTGCATGTTTTGTTGAGAGTTCACATTGAGATCTTGTTTTTCTACCACAACCTGATTAGGAGAGAACATATGTCTCAATTGTTGCAAGTTCCCTTCAAGCATCTCCTTGGTTGTTTGAGATGTAACCATAATCTTTACCATCATTTCTCCATTTTGCTGGGTCATCCTCACCATCATTTCTCCTAGGTTACCAGGCTTGAGCTTAATGGATAGTTGTTGACCATTCTGATTCGATAAGAAACGACTTCTGTTCATTACTTTTTGAAACTGATCAATTAATTGCTTATGTGTATTAGCTTCTTGCTGATTTGTATTCATTTTAATCACATATTGCTCTTGCTTAGACATCGGCATTGTGTCTAAGGAAGCTGTAACAGATTGTTGACTGGAGACATCTTGTTTGGATTGAGATGTCGCATTCATGTTTTTCCAAGCATTTTGCATCCACTTACTAAACTCTTTATAAGTTACCTTTGCATCTGTACCATATTGGTTCATACTCGAAAATGTTTGACGCTTCTGTAAGTTGGTTAGCACTTTATCCCAAACATGACTACCTTTCTGTGATACGCCCTGTTCTTTCAAAGCTTGAAGCAATTGTGGCCGATCCTTAGCGGACACATTCGATTGTTTTTCTAACTGAAGCCATTGTTTAGCAAGCTCAAACATTTGTTTTTCTAGCTTTGTTATTTCTGAAGATTGTTGCTTACTTAGTTGGGCCATCTTTTCAAATGTTGTTTGAAGCTTCATAGCCATTTCACGTAACTGATTCTTTTGTTGGTCCGTTAATTGGACTCCTTCAGTTGTACTTGATGAATTGGTTTCTTGTGTGAAAATAATTGCTTGCTTCCAACCATGAACAGGTTGATTTTCCTTTTTAGCTGATAGATCCATAGATTGAATGAGCTCTTTCACTTGTGATGATAGTTGCTGAGTTTGTAAATTGTTTGTTTCTTGTAAATTTGACGTTTGAACCCAAGCAAAAAGGGCTAACATGTTTTGTGAATCTTTTAGATCAGATTCTTTTTGTATGAGCTCATTAATGTTCGTTTCTCCATTAAACAATTGCTTCATTGATTCTTTTAAATCTTGTGATAACTTCTCCCATAGCCCGCTTTGCTTGAGGGAAGTGAGCATTGATTCTTCAAGCTTTAATACATCCTTTGGTAGGGATTGAAGCAATTGTTTTAATGAGCTAAACAAGCCTTTTAATTTGCTTAAGAACTCGCCTTCTCCCATTTTTGATGAGAGTGTCTTTTCAATAGGATTAGACTGGTTTACAAGGCTTTGTAACTGTTCAGCAAATGCTCCTAACTTTGAACCACCTTCTGCTGATTTCAATGTCTGTAAGATTTTCTTGGAATCACTCATATTTGAGTTCATTAACGCACCTAGATTCATATTTTTCACCCCCTTTCAAGTAATAGTTGATATTTCACTATTCTTCTGATGAATCTGACTCTTCTGGAGCATTTGTACTTTGGACGAAAGCACTTGTTAAATTAGCAGCTTGCTCTGGATTCATCTCAGCAAAAATTAGGCCTCTCTCTTCATCCGGTAAACTTTCTAACAGAGATATAGCAACATTTTGGTCTAAGTTTGCAATGATTGGTGCAGCTTTATCAGCATCCATTTCTTTAAATGAGGTAGAGATTTTTTTCAAAAGTTGGTCACGATCTTGTTTCGACTCGTCTTTGGATGCTAATTGATTTGTTAAGTCTGTAATTTCCTTATTTAATTCTTCAATTGTCTTATCTTTAGATGTTAGTTCATTTTGTAATGATTGAATTTGAGCTTTTTTATCTTCTAGTTCTGCTTTTAGCTCAGGTGATTCAGCCTCAGAGCTTTCCTTTTCATCTTGATCCGGAATGATAGAGGATATAACAGGAATTTCACTAGAATACTTTTGAGCTGCTTCAAATACATTCACGCCAGCTATAGTGGCTACGATTAAGCTCAACATAATAGCGAAGATTAATGGGATTAAGATAACAAGCACAAACCATTGAAATCTCCCTGTCTTTTCCTCCTCATTTTTGTACTCATTAACGGCCATGTACGTTCACCTAACTTCCTTGACTAATAAATTGTTGCATAGAGATCTCATCCATTTCTTTCTTTTCATGTTCTATTTCAGATACTCTATGATACTCTTCTTTGCGTTCTATAATTTTTTCGTATTTTTTCATTTCTACATGGGCTGAAGAAAGCACCTCTTGTTTTTGCTCCATATCCCCTCGTGCTTGTTGGACCGATGGTTGGAGCTGACCAATTTGTTGATCTAATCGAGCGATGTATTGTTGGTTTAGGTGTAGTGTACTGACATTTGTCGTTGACTTTAGTGCTTGAAGATATTTAGCTTCTGCATCTTCTTTTTGCTTTAATAAGTGATAGAGTTTGGTTGCAATCTCTTCAAATTGATCTACAGAATCTTGATAGTCTTTTTGAGCTAGATTCTTCTCTGTCTCTTTTAAATCTAACAACTTATAAAACGTAGCAACATCTGCCATTATGTATCACCCCTACCTAATAACTCCACTAGTTGTTGTATAGCTTCCTCTTGTTCAACTCCATCGTGCACGCCCTGTTTCAGAAAAGAAAGGATATGTGGATAGTATTGTATGGCCTCATCCACTTCTCGTGAAGCCCCCTTTTTATAAGCACCAATTTGAATAAGTTCCTGGTTTTCTTCGTAGGTAGCTAAAAGAGAACGAAATTGTTCTGCCGCTTCTTGATGAGCCTCGGTCGTAATTTGATTCATCACACGGCTGATCGATTTTAAAACATTGATGGCTGGGAATTGTCCTTGCTCTGCAAGTCTTCGTTCTAATACGAAGTGTCCATCCAGAATCCCACGTACTGTGTCTGCGATAGGTTCATTTAAGTCGTCCCCATCTACTAAAACAGTGTAAAACGCTGTTATGGTTCCTGATTGATTCGTGCCAGTTCGTTCTAGTAGTTTAGGTAATATTGCAAAAACAGAAGGTGTGTACCCTTTTGTAGTTGGAGGTTCTCCTGTTGCTAATCCAACCTCACGTTGCGCCATGGCAACCCTTGTTACAGAGTCCATCATTAAATTTACATCGTAACCGATATCACGAAAATATTCACTAATAGCAGTTGCGGTGTATGCGCCTTTTATTCTCATTAGAGCGGGCTGATCAGAGGTTGCCACAACAACGATAGATTTTTTCAAACCTTCTTCGCCTAAGTCTTTTTCAATAAACTCACGAACCTCTCGTCCTCGCTCTCCAATAAGTGCGATAACATTAATATCTGCACCACTATTACGTGCAATCATTCCCATAAGCGTACTTTTCCCAACACCACTACCGGCAAAAATTCCAACGCGTTGACCTTTTCCTGTCGTTAGTAACGTATCAATGGAACGAACACCGACCTGAATAGGCTCTTGAATTCTTGGCCTAGCTAATGGATTTGGAGGTGATTGTTCAGTAGGGTATGGTGTTAGACCTTTCGGAAGAGGATCTTCAAAAAGTGAATTCCCCAATGAGTCGATAACTTGTCCTACCAACCCACGCCCCACTTTTACTTGTAATGGGTTTCCAGTTGCCTCAACTAAGCAACCAGGTGCAATATAGTTAATTTCAGCATATGGCATCAGTAAAACATTTTCGTTATGAAACCCTACGACTTCAGCTAAAATCTTTTCGCCTTTTTTAGGGCTAGAATGAATGACGCATACTTCGCCAACACTTGCCTCAGGGCCTTTAGACTCAATCATGAGCCCGACAACTCGGTGGATTTTACCGTAGCGTTTGAAGGTATCTAGCTGTTCGATATCCTCTAAAAGTTCGTCTACTTTCAAAACGCTATGCCTCCCTCAGCAAGTTAAACAATTTTGTTCTTATTTCTTCTAATTGACTATCAATGCTGGCATCAACACGCCCGAACGAAGTTTCAATGTAACACTGGTAAGGTTGTAAACCATTCTTTGGATAAATAGAGAGATCTGCATGGTGATCTACAATGAGCTCTAGTTCATTCTTTTGATTAATCACGATTGAGTATTGATCAGGATGTACGTATAGAGCAAGCTGTTCAAGCTCTTTAACTTCCTGGATAACAGAGTGAACAATAGATAAAAACGATGATGGGTCATCTTCTAGCTTTTTTCCCAGTATTTTTTCAGCTACTTTAAGTCCAAGGTTTAATATGGTTTCTTCACTTTTTTCAACTTTATGGTGATAATCCTCGTGTGCTGTTTCTACAATTCGCCTAGCTTCTTCTATTAATTGTTCATATTCTCGAAAGGCGTCGTTTTTTCCTTGTTCATGTCCTTCATCGTAAGCGGTTTTTGTCGTTTCTTCGACTAATTGCTGTTTTTCTTTTTCCCATTGTTCTTTTTCCAGTTGAATTTTCTCTTGCGCTTGTTTTAGAGCTTGGTCCGCTTGTTCATTTGCTTCTGCTAACTTGGATTCAGCATGCTTTAATTTTTCATCAGCTTCCTGCTGCATTTGGTGAGCTTTATGTTCTTGGTTAACCGATTTTTCTTCAACTTCGTTCGTTACAGGTTCCGCTGCTTGTTGTTGAAAAAAAGGCTTGATACCAATAACACGCTTACCAGATGGGCTTTGGTGGTTAGACAATGATATCGTCACCTCCACCTCTTGCTATCACGATCTCCCCAACATCTTCTAATCGTCGAATAACAGCAACAATACGTGTTTGAGATTCTTCAACATCCCTTAAGCGAACAGGCCCCATAAATTCCATCTCTTCTCTAAATGTCTCAGACATTCGATTAGACATGTTTTTAAAGACAACCTCTTTAACTTCTTCACTAGCCACTTTAAGAGACAACATAAGATCCTCGTTTTCAACCTCACGAATAACTCTTTGTATAGCACGATTATCCAATGTAACGATATCTTCGAATACAAACATCCGCTTCTTAATTTCTTCAGCTAGCTCTGGATCTTGAATCTCAAGCGAATCTAAAATAGTTCTTTCTGTACTTCGATCCACACCATTTAAAACTTCAACAACAGCTTCAATACCACCCGTTTGAGTGTAATCTTGAGTGACAGTAGTTGATAGTTTTCTTTCTAATATTTGTTCAACTTCACTAATAATCTCAGGTGAAGTGGAATCCATAATCGCTATTCTTCTTGCTATGTCTGCCTGTGTATCTTGAGGTAGTTCAGACAGGATTTGAGCTGATTGTTCTGAATCTAAATAAGATAAAATAAGTGCAATTGTTTGTGGATGCTCATTTTGTATAAAATTCAAGATTTGGGAAGGGTCAGCCTTTCGAGCAAAATCAAATGGGCGCACCTGTAAAGATGATGTTAATCGGTTGATAATATTGCTTGCTTCATTTTCACCTAGAGCTTTCTCAAGTACGGTTTTGGCATAGCCAATACCACCTTGAGAAATGTAATCCTGCGCTAATGCAATCTGATGGAATTGCTCTATGATCTCTTCTTTTTGTTGAGATTCTACTTTTTTAACAGATGAAATTTCTAATGTTAGTTTCTCAATTTCTTCTTCGGTCAAATGCTTATATACTTGTGCAGATACATCAGGCCCAAGAGAAATGAGGAGTACAGCTGCCCGCTGTCTTCCTGTCAGTTCTCCTTTTTGTTTCACCATATTTGCCTTCCCCCTAATCTTCAGCGATCCATGTTCTTAGAAGCTTAGCAAAATCTTCAGGTTTATCTTTTGCCATTCGTTCCAATTGCTTTCTTCGTAATGATTCTTCTGTTTCTTGTTCTTCATCAATATCTGGAACTGATACAGGAGATTGTTGACGTTCAACATATTCTTCCTGCACACTTTCTCTTTTATTTCTTCTAGCAAGCATCCAAATAAGTGCAACGATAATAACAAGTAATACGCCACCTACAGCATATAACCACACTGGTATAACAGGTGTAGATGATGTAGGGAATTGAGGTTTTCCGTTGAACTCTTGGAACTCAACTGCAATCTTTTCAGTCGGATTAACAGGACCGTACTCTTTATCAATAGAAGTTTGAATAATGGAACTTAAGATAGATTGGATACTTTCTTCAACGGTTTGTTGTTCTTGAGCTGTTAGCTTAAGTGTATTCCCTTCTCCATCTGTCCCGTTTTTATTTTCATCTACGGCTACTTGAATCCCTAAGTCTCTTAATTTATATGGACTTTCTACAATTGAACGCTGAATACGATTATATTCATTATTAATCGTTTCACGTTCCATCTCGTAAGACCCGTCATTTTCACCGTCAGTAGTGTCATAGTTTGGTACATCTTCTTCTCCAGTACCAGGTGTACCTCCAACTGGTGGATTTCCAGAGTATGTTTCAGTAATTCTCTCTACACTGACTGGCAGTCCTTCATCTCCTTCAGGTCCAGAAGGCTTCACTAAATTCTCTTGTCTATTTTCTTTTGTGAAGTCAACATCAGCTGTTACGGAGACAATGACTTTATCTTGACCTACCATCATACCTAGCATCTGTTGAACTCTGCGTTGAATATCTCTTTCAATATTATTGCGAATTTGTTGCTGTTGTTCGTATGAGCCCATATTACTAGCTATAGAATTTGATTTTTTTAGATCAAAATACTCAAAATTTTGATTCATAATGACGATATTATCTGTAGGAAGATTTGGAACAGATTTTGAAACCAAATGATAGAGAGAACTTATCTGGCTTTCCTTTAGATTAACGCCATATGGAGTATTAATCACAACAGATGCAGAAGCTGCTTGAGCTTTCTCTCCAACAAAGATCGATTCCTCAGGTTTGTTAATCATAACCTTAGCGTCTTCGATCCCTTCAATACTTTTAATTAGATTAGATAATTCCGTTTGCATTGCATCTAATTTAATGACATCAAATTCATTATCCGTCATCCCCCATGAAGTGTTTGCACTAAAAAAGGAATAATCAATGTTCCCACTATTCGGCAATCCTTGAGAAGCCAAGCCAACTTTTAATGAATCGACATGCTCTTGAGGGACTAACACTGTACGCCCTCCATCACTCAATTCATGCTTGATACCTCTACTATCAAGTTCGGTTGTGATCTGGCCTACTTCTTGCAATGACAAGTTGCTATATAGTGGTTCCATTTTGGGGTTTGATGCGAAGGCACTCACGCCAATGATTAAGATGAATAATCCTATAATTGCACCTATTAATATACTTTTTTGGGCGAGAGTTCGGCCTTTCCAAAACTCAGTTACTTTTTCATTATATAATTGTAGCTTTTCTCTCATAATTGCCCCCGTGGTCCAGAACTGATTCTACGATTTAATTTGTGAACGGTTTTATGTAACTTTACATTCATGATACCAACTTATTAAATATAGCAATCTAGTTTAAGAAATTTTAAAAAGGGTATCTTTCTATTGAATTACAACTACACTTGCATACGCATAACTTCTTTATAAGCATCTACAACTTTCCCTTGTACTTGTACAGCCGTTTGAAGTGTAATACTAGCTTTTTTCGCTGTAATCATTACATCATGTAAATTATCAATTTCACCCTTAGCCAGTTGTTCTGTTTTCTTATTCGATTCAACCTGAGCTTTATTAACATTATCAATTGCATTCTTTAGGCTTTCTGCAAAAGCAGAATGAGCTTCTTTGGGTGTTATTTTTTTAGGTTGAGTTACTGCACTTGGCTGAAGAGCGTTAATGGAATTTGGATTATAAACACCTGTCATTCCTATCACACCTTTCTAACTATTATCTACCAATCTCTAAAGCTTTCATAAGCATGCTTTTACTTGCGTTAACTGCTGTTACGTTTGCTTCATATGACCGAGTAGCACTCATTAAATCAACCATCTCTTTTAATGGATCAACGTTTGGCATCGCTACATACCCTTCTCCATTTGCATCAGGATGATTTGGATTAAATACCATTTTGAATGGTTCATCATCTTCTTGGATTTCAGTTACTCTAACGCCTCCACCTGGAGATGATGTTTCACCTTTTGCATGTGATAAATAGGACTGAAAAGATTGACCTTTAGGTTCAATGTTTACCATCTTTCTGCGATATGGCTGCCATTCCCCATTTTCATTTACTGTCGCTCTAGTCGTTTGTGCATTCGCAATGTTGGATGAGATAACATCCATGCGTAATCGTTGCGCTGTCAATGCACTTGCTGAAGCGTTAAATGAAGAAAAAATACTCATGAATTATCTCCCTCCTTTGATTACTGTCTCTAGACTTCTAAATTTCCCATTTAATCGATCGACTAATGATTGGTAATAAATCTGGTTTTTAGCTAGATCGGACATCTCTTTATCAATATCCACGTTGTTTCCGTTGTGATTATAAGAAGTGTTAGATTTTGTTGTGACGTTAAAGGAGCGGAAATGATTTTGTGATGTAAACGGAATGTGCTTATCATTTGTACGTTTGCTTTCAAATGATGGTGATAGCTTTTGGTTTAAAATGTCTTTAAACACAACTTCTTTGGATTTATATCCTGGTGTGTCGACATTTGCGATATTATTGGCAATTGTGCGATTTTTTAGGGATGAATAATCTAATGAATGCTCTAAAGTTTGGATTGTTTTCCCGAACAGTGTCATATTCCCCCTCCTTTTTCACTAATTTTTTAAGTAGTGAGACCTATATCATACGGTTATTGTAGAAAAAAGTAGACTGGATGTCTATGAGATTTAATCCCTATTTATGTAGAGGTGTTAAATTTTTCTTACAGATTAATGACTATTGATCTAGTTAGGTGGGATTATATGGTTTACTGTATCATTTCGACAAATTTCGCTACAAAAATAGACAATTAATGATCTCTTTCTTATTATGCCATAGTAAAGAAGGAAAATAAATGTCGAAACTGCTAAAATTACCAATAGATCCAATCCCAAGCGCCACTTCCAGTTTAGTTACTTTTCTATTAGAAAAACACTTTTTTCTTTTAAAGATCATAGCTTCATTTTGAAATAACGTCGCCCAACTTACATCCATCAAGTTGGCATTTTTTCATTTCTGAATACATAAAAAAATCCTACAATCTTCCTTTTTAAGGAGTCGATTGTAGGATTTGTTATATTTACGTAAATTTTTAATTTAAGCGCATATTTTGAAGCTCATAAAGGAACTTATCATTCAATACTTTGATATATGTTCCTTTCATTCCTAAGGAACGAGATTCAATTACACCAGCACTTTCTAATTTACGCAGAGCGTTTACAATAACAGAACGTGTAATCCCTACACGGTCAGCAATTTTACTCGCCACAAGTAAACCTTCCTTACCTTCTAACTCTTCGAAAATGTGTTCAATAGCTTCTAGTTCACTGTATGATAATGAACTGATTGCCATTTGAACAACTGCTTTACTTCGAGCTTCTTGTTCAATCTCTTCAGTCTTCTCGTGAAGGATTTCCATTCCAACTACCGTCGCACCGTATTCAGCAAGAAGTAGATCATCATCATTAAAACTTTCTGTAATACGACTTAATACTAATGTACCCAGTCGCTCACCACCGCCGATAATCGGAACAATCGTTGTAAGTCCGTTTTTAAATAGGTCACGGTTCTCTACTGGGAATGCAGTAAAGTCACTATTAATATCAATGTTTGGTGTTGTTTCTTGAATGGTGAATAGATTTCTTGTATATTCTTCAGGGAATTGGCGTTCAGAAAGCATAGTTTTCATACGCTCGTTCTCAATTTCCTGTTTGATCGCAAAGCCAAGTAGCTTACCTCTGCGACTCAAGATGAAAATGTTAGCTCCTATTGTGTCTCGTAGCGTTTGGGACATGTCGTTAAAGTTTACCGATTTACCTGTTGTTTTCTGAAGCATAGAGTTAATGTTTCGTGCGCGATCTAATAATTTCATAACGATCCTCCTGTTCCTTTCATTCCTATAATATAAATTGGCTTAAATCTTTATTTTTTGCAATTGAAGATAACTTGTCGTCTACATATGCTTTTGTAATCTCAATCGTTTCCATATTAATATCTGGGGCTTCGAAGGATAAATCCTCTAATAGTTTTTCTAAGATTGTGTGTAATCTACGAGCTCCAATATTATCGGTCTCTTGATTTACTTCAAATGCAACTTCTGCGAGTCTGTTTACAGCTTCGTCAGAAAATTCTACATTTATACCTTCTGTTTCTAATAATGCCTTATATTGCTTTAATAATGCGTTTGACGGCTCCGTAAGAATATTCACGAAATCTTCTACTGTTAATTTATCTAGCTCAACACGAATTGGGAAACGGCCTTGTAATTCTGGGATAAGGTCTGAAGGTTTCGCCATGTGAAAAGCTCCTGCAGCAACGAACAAAATATGATCTGTTTTAACAGGTCCATATTTTGTCACAATTGTTGATCCTTCTACAATCGGAAGAATATCTCTTTGTACACCTTCACGAGATACGTTTGATGAAGATTGCTCATTTCCGCCTGTCACCTTATCAATTTCATCAACAAAAATCATACCAGATTGCTCTGCCTTTGTTACAGCCTCTTGTGATACTTCATCCATATCAATTAACTTCTGGGCTTCGTCCTGTGTTAACACTTTTCGTGCTTCAGCCACTGTTAGACGTCGTTTCTTAGACTTTTTAGGCATGAACTGACTAAATGCATCTTGCATGTTCATCCCCATTTGTTCCATTCCCGAACCTTGTAGCATATCAAACATAGAAGGCTGCTGTTCGTCTAGTTCAACTGTTACCATGTGATCCTCTAATTCACCCATGGCTAACTGATGAGCTACACGCTTTCGCTTTTGTTCAACATTATCTTCTTCTTGTTGTTCTGTTGTATCGTCTTCTGATTGTTGTTGGTTAAAGAACATTTCTAGTGGGTTCTTCATATTCGTTTGCTTTTTCTTCTTTGGAACCATTAATTCAACAATACGTTCATTAGCAAGTTTCTCAGCTCGTTCTTTAACACCTTCCATTTTCTCTTCTTTCACAATACGAACCGATGTCTCAACTAAATCTCGTACCATTGATTCAACATCACGACCAACATAACCCACCTCAGTGAATTTTGTTGCTTCAACTTTAACAAATGGAGCTCCCACTAGTTTAGCTAAGCGTCTAGCAATTTCAGTTTTACCTACACCAGTAGGACCAATCATCAAGATGTTTTTGGGAACAATTTCATCCTTTAATTTATCAGACAGATTCATACGTCGGTACCGATTCCTCAGTGCAACTGCAACAGCTTTCTTAGCCTCTCTCTGTCCGATAATATATTGGTCTAATTGCTCCACAATCTGTCTTGGCGTTAAGTTATTCGCCATACATGAACACCCTCCTTTAGTCCTCCAACACCTCTAAAACAATTTCGTTATTTGTGTACACACAAATTTCTCCAGCAATCTCTAATGCAGCATGCGCAATTTCACTTGCTGTTTTATCTTGTGAATGACGTTTTAGCGCTCTTCCTGCACTTAGTGCATAATGGCCACCTGATCCAATAGCTAATATGCCATCATCTGGCTCAATGACTTCACCTGTACCTGAGACAAGATACATATGCTCTTTATTCATAACGATAAGCATAGCTTCCAAGCGTCTCAAAACTTTGTCGCTTCTCCATTCTTTTGCCAATTCAACAGCTGCTCGAGCTAAATTACCGTTATATGTTTCAAGTTTTCCTTCAAACTTTTCAAATAGTGTAAACGCATCCGCCACTGAACCTGCGAACCCAGCTAAAACTTGACCTTTATATAATGTACGAACTTTCTTTGCCTTGTGTTTCATGACAACAGCATTTCCAAACGTTACTTGACCATCGCCACTCATCGCACATTGGCCATTGTGCTGTACTGCAAAAATCGTAGTAGCATGAAAAGGGTGCTCCATTCGTTCCACCTCATTCCTTAATATTTAACCATTATGCCCTTGGATGACTATTCATATAAATATTACGTAAATGATCCTTGGTTACATGAGTATAAATTTGAGTCGAACTTAAATGTTCATGTCCTAAAAGCTCTTGTACAGAGCGTAAATCCGCTCCCTCATTAAGTAAATGTGTAGCAAATGTGTGTCTTAACATATGGGGAGTAACATGAATCGTTAATGCTGCTTTCTTAACCATTTGCTCTAGTATTGTTGAAATACCTCTAGGTGTTAAAGGTGCGCCTTTAGCATTTAAAAAAACTGTATCATAGGATTGTTTTGATTTTTGTAATAACGAGTTTCTACCATTATTAATGTAAGCTTCTAATGCTTCTTGCGCAAAACGGCCGAAAGGTACATATCGTTCTTTACGACCCTTACCATGGATTAATACTGTACCTAACGAAAAATCAATATCTTGCAGGGTTAATTTTTTACATTCACTAACACGCATACCTGTAGCATATAAAATCTCTAATAGGGCTTGGTTGCGTTCTCCAAGAGGGGTACTCGTATCACTGACATGAAATAATTTCTCCAATTCCTCCTGGTATAAAAAATCAGGGATTGGTTTATCCATTTTCGGTAGGGATACAGAGATAAAAGGATTACTTGTTACGATCTCTTCTCTTTCTAGGTACCGATAAAACGTTCTAAGGCTTGATAGTTTTCGTGACACAGTTCTCCTAGAAAGCTTTTGATCATATTGCTCCGTTAAAAAGACTCTAATAACGGCATAATCCACTTCTCCCAACTGGACAATTCCTTCTTTGTTCAAAAACTCAAAGAATGAATCAATATCCCTCTGGTAAAAGTGGATGGTATATGGAGATGCGTTCTTTTCAATTTGTAAATATTCTGTAAACGCTTTGCGTTCTTCAACAAACTTTTCCATACAATCCCCCCACATAAGGCGTTTAAATATTAACACAAGACAAACCCCTTATGCAATGGATTTTACAAAATTGCAACAAAATTCTGAATTGTTTCCCATAAGTGCAAATTTAAATCGAACATGAAGTAGTTCTTTTAGCTTAGGTAAGTGTACAGAACGTGCACATGACCATCATGGCCAATGTGTGAAGGTGTTATACGTTTACCGTCAAGCAAATTTCCTTACCATCCGTAGATTATAGCTTGAACGATTTTGAGTGTCAATTAAGTCGGGATAAAATTGTTTCTATGTAAATATTTCAAGAAATAATATCTTATTCGACTAAAGCCCCCTTATCTGGAAGACTCGAAATCGAGATAAGTTGAGAGCAGTCCGTTGCTTTTATGAGAGGTAGGGGTTCAGTGAAACGGCAATACTCCTGCTGCCCCACACGACGTGGGGTAGGTCGACGTTGCCACACGATGTGGCGGTCTTAGTCGATCTTCATTATTTACTTTCAGCCTCCTCGTTCACTCCGTTCTCTGTGGGGTCTCATCTGCCCTTTCTACCGCGGGAGTTTGCCGTTTCCCTCACCCCTTAAGGTTGTGGAAGTTAACGGACCCTAGTTGTATGAGTTCTAACCCTTGCGGACATATGGTACCTTATTTGTGACAAAATGGACTTTTAAAGATGATTTGAAGCAAATAACGGGATGAATGTCCGTAAGCTCTTCAAAAAGATCATTAAAAAGACATTAGCTGAACAAATGTCCTTTAGCATCGTCTTCTTAATATCGCTGTGGTTCCGTTAATCATCATTCGGCTAAGGTGGGCTGGGAAACGGTCTGACTCCTCCGGAAAAACGGGCGAGCGAGACCCCGCAAGAAGCGTAGCGGATGAGGAGGCTCGATCGTTCGTCCGGGGAAAGCAGCCCGTTTCCCAGCCCGCCGCACTCCATAAAAGCAACGGAACCACTCCGCACCAGCTTATTCAATATTACTGCCATTTAACGGAGTAAAGTTTACTGAACTTTGTTTTTCTATACAATAAAAAAAGAGCATTGAACTGTGTTACCATTCAATGCTCTCTAACTATTGGATTACTGGGCTTCTTCTTTGTAGTCGCATTCTGTACATTGTACCTGTACTTTTTTCTTGGATTTTTTCTCCACCATTAACGAGCTACATTTTGGACATGGCCTGCTGATCGGTTTATCCCAAGAGATAAAGTCACATTCAGGATATCGATCGCAACCATAGAAAGTGCGGTTTTTCTTGCTCTTACGTTCAACAATATTTCCTTCTTTACACTTCGGACAATCTACACCGATTTCTTTTAAAATTGGTTTTGTGTTGCGACAATCTGGGAAGTTTGAGCATGCCATAAACTTTCCATAGCGTCCCATTTTATAAACCATTTCATGTCCGCACTCTTCACAATCCTCACCAGCAGGTTCATCTTTAATTTCGATTTCTTCCATTTCCTTCTCCGCTTTATCGAGGCGTTTTTCAAAACCTTGATAAAATTCATCAATAACTTGAACCCACTGTTTTTTACCTTCTTCAATGGCGTCCAGATTTTCTTCCATCTCAACTGTAAAATCAACATTGATGATCTCAGGGAAGTATTCTTTTAAGATATCAATGACAATCTCACCTAACTCAGTTGGCACAAACCGTTTACTATCAAGACTTACATAGCCACGTCGTTGGATTGTATCAAGCGTTGGTGCGTATGTGGAAGGACGCCCTATCCCCATTTCCTCAAGCGTTCGCACTAAACGCGCTTCAGTATAGCGGGGAGGCGGCTGTGTGAAGTGTTGATTCGGTTCAATGGATTCAGCCTTCACCGTCATGCCTTCCTCTAATTCCGGAAGCAGTTTATCCTCTTCCTTCTTATTATCATCACGGCCCTCTACATATAACTTCATGAAGCCTTTGAATTTAACTTTTGAACCTGTGGCTCTAAATTCAATTCCTTCATTTAATAAGTGAACCGTCATGGTATCCATCACTGCAGGAGCCATTTGACTTGCAACAAAACGCTCCCAAATTAATTTGTATAAACGATATTGGTCTCGTGATAAATACTGTTTCATTGTTTTAGGGTCTCGAATGGTTGATGTAGGGCGAACCGCTTCGTGAGCATCCTGTGCATTTTGAGATTTCTTCCCTTTAGTACCACCATTACCTAAGAAGTTTTTTCCGTATTTTTCTTCGACATATTGCGCAGCTTCTTTTTTAGCTGTATCGGAAACACGTGTAGAGTCCGTTCTCATATACGTAATTAAACCCACAGTGCCCTCTTTCTTACTCAATTCAATTCCTTCATATAATTGTTGAGCTAGCATCATCGTCTTTTTCGCTTTGAAGTTCAATTTACGTGCTGCTTCTTGTTGTAAAGAAGATGTTGTGAAAGGAGCTGCTGGATTACGTTTACGTTCTCGTTTATTCACTTTATCTACACTGAAGTCTTTGCCTTTCATTTGAGATAAAATCTTATCAACCTCTTCTTTGGAGCCAAGCTTTTGCTTTTTCCCTTGCACTCCATAAAAGGCTCCCTCGAACTTTTCCTTATCTTTCGCAAACATACCGTCGATAGACCAGTATTCTTCAGGTTGGAAGTTTTTAATCTCATTCTCGCGATCGTTAATTAATTTAACTGCTACAGATTGAACACGACCAGCACTTAAACCTTTTTTAACTTTCTTCCATAATAAAGGACTAATATTATATCCCACTAACCGATCAAGAACCCGTCTTGCTTGTTGAGCATCAACTAGATCCATGTCAATTTTACGTGGTTGCTTAAATGATTCTTTAATCGCATCCTTCGTAATTTCATTAAAAACAACACGGCATTCAGAGGTTTCATCAATGTTTAAACCATGTGCTAAGTGCCAAGCAATTGCCTCACCTTCACGGTCAGGGTCGGCTGCGAGATAGACTTTCTTCGCTTTCTTAGCAGCTGTTTTTAATTCCTTGAGGACAGGCCCTTTACCTCGGATGGTAATGTATTTAGGTTCGTAATTCTCTTCAACATTTACCCCCATTTGACTTTTGGGTAAATCAATTACGTGACCCATAGAAGCTTTCACACTATATTTTTTTCCTAAATAGCGTTCTATTGTTTTTGCTTTTGCAGGTGACTCCACTATTACTAAATAATCTGACATATATGTTCCTCCCAAAACGAGGTTTGAATCGCTTTATAATACATGTTCAAAAGAGGTGCAGTGATTCATCTGCTGTAATTATGAGTCTTTTGAACAACCTCATATCTCCAATCATTTATGAAAACGTTTATTTTATTTTAAAATCTTCCCTATTATTAAATATTTCTTCTCACTTTGTCAAACATCATTTTCTTATTTTTCCCGAATTGACGGTTAGGAAGATGGATTATTTGACATGAATCGACACCAGTTTGCTCTTAATTCTTCCCAATCTTCTGATAAATCATGGGTATTTTGAACTAATTTTGCTCCCGTTTGAATTAAAGTGTGACATCCTTTTGAACGGTTATCAAGTATGGAATCAGGAATGGCATATACTTCTCTGCCCTGTTCTAACGCTTGATCTGCTGTTATGAGTGAACCGCTACGTTCCTTTGCTTCTACCACAAGTGTGCCATAGCTTAAACCACTTATAATTCGATTACGTTCTGGGAAATGCCACTTTTGAGGTGCTATGTGAGGGGGATACTCTGAGATAAGAAGATGGTTTCGAGCAAGTTTCTTCATTAATTCCCTATTTTGTTTAGGATAACAATGTTCGAACCCAAACGCTAAAACAGCTATTGTTGTTCCCCCTTCTTCAATGGCAAGCTGATGTGCAAATGTGTCTATTCCCTTAGCCATTCCACTTACAATATTCCACTCTTCCTTAATTAGAGGAGTAAGGATGTGGTTCATTTTTCTTTTAGCTTGAGTTGTACAATGTCTTGTTCCTACAACACTTATAGATGGTAATCGTTTGAGAAGATCTTTATGACCAGCTATATAGATAACAGGTGGTGCATCTGGTATGGAAAGGAGTTGTGGTGGGTAATCCAGATCATAGAAAGTGATGGGGCTATATTGACCCATGATGGCTCTTGTTTTGTTCCAGGATTCTGTGGACTGAAGATGGTGATATAATTGTGAAGCTTTTTGAGGAGATAAATGATATGTGTTTTGAAGAGTCTCAGGTGATTGTTGAAAGAGGAGTTTAAGTGTAGGATCTTTTTGAAGGATAGAACGAATAACACCTCTAGATCCATAAGTTAAGGTGTGTAGATGGATTAATCGACATTTTGCGTCATGCAATCTTATCGTCTCCCTTTTAAATTTGGAATAAAAGCCCCTGAAAGATCAGGGGCTTGTGTCTATTAATGTGTTTTACATTTTTCATAGATTCCGTTATTTTTCAGTACGTTGATAAGTGTTTCACCCATAACTGCTGGTGTGTCTGCCACCTCGATACCGCACTCATTCATAACTTTAATCTTCTCTTCTGCTGTACCTTTACCACCAGAAATGATAGCGCCTGCGTGACCCATACGTTTTCCTGGAGGTGCTGTACGTCCGCCGATAAAGCCTACTACTGGCTTAGACATGTTTGCTTTCACGTATTCAGCAGCTTCTTCTTCCGCTGTACCACCGATTTCACCAATCATGATTACACCGTACGTATCCGGATCTTCTTCAAAAGCTTTAAGTGCATCAATGAAATCTGTACCATTTACAGGGTCTCCACCGATACCAACAGCTGTTGATTGGCCAATACCTGCTTCAGATAACTGATGAACCGCTTCATACGTAAGTGTACCACTGCGGGATACAACGCCAATGTGACCTTTTTTGTGAATGTAACCAGGCATGATACCAATTTTACATTCTTCAGGCGTGATAACTCCTGGGCAGTTTGGTCCAACAAGGCGTGTTTTCTTACCTTCCATGTAGCGTTTAACTTTAACCATGTCTACAACTGGAATGTGTTCTGTGATACAGATCACCATATCCATATCAGCATCTGTAGCTTCCATAATCGCATCTGCCGCGAATGGAGCTGGTACATAGACAACGGATACGTTAGCGCCTGTTTCTTGTACAGCTTCTTCAACTGTGTTGAATACAGGTACGCCTTCTACCTCTGTACCACCTTTTTTAGGTGTTACACCACCAACAATTTTTGTACCGTACTCTAGCATTTGTTTTGTATGGAAAAGAGCTGTAGAGCCTGTAATACCTTGAACAATTACTTTTGTATCTTTATTAATATATACACTCATTTTCGTCCGTCCTTTCTTATTTTACTAATTCTACGATTTTCTCAGCTGCTTCAGCCATGGATTCTGAAGCTGTAATGTTTAAGCCTGACTCATCAAGAATCTTCTTCCCTTGCTCTACGTTTGTACCTTCAAGACGTACAACAAGAGGGATTTCAAGACCGACTTGCTTCGTTGCCGCTACGACACCTTCAGCAATAACGTCACATTTCATGATTCCACCGAAGATATTGACGAGAATACCTTTTACACTGGAGTCGGACAAAATGATTTTGAATGCTTCTGTAACTTTTTCAGTTGTAGCTCCTCCACCAACGTCAAGGAAGTTCGCGGGTTCGCCACCATAGTGCTTGATCGTATCCATTGTTGCCATTGCAAGACCAGCACCATTAACCATACAACCAATGTTACCATCTAGTGCGATGTAGCTTAGGTCGTATTTAGAAGCTTCGATTTCTTTTGGATCTTCTTCGTCAAGGTCACGTAGTTCTTGTACGTCTTTTTGACGGAATAGAGCGTTATCATCAAAGTTCAATTTCGCATCAAGAGCTAGAACTTCCCCTTCACCTGTTGTTACAAGTGGGTTGATCTCAGCAATTGAGCAATCTTTTTCAACAAATGCTGTGTAAAGGTTCATCATGAACTTAACAGCTTTTCCTAGCATTTCATCTGGAATATTAATGTTGAAAGCTAAACGACGAGCCTGGAATGGCATAAGACCAGTAACAGGGTCGATTACTTCTTTGAAAATTTTCTCTGGAGTTTCTGCGGCTACTTCTTCAATTTCAGTACCGCCTTCTTCAGACGCCATCATAGTAACGCGGGATGTAGCACGATCCAGAACAATACCTACGTAATATTCTTTTTGGATGTCGCATCCTTCTTCAATTAGTAAGCGCTTTACTTCTTTGCCTTCAGGACCTGTTTGATGAGTTACAAGTGTTTTACCTAAAATTTCATCGGCATATGTACGCACTTCATCTAAATCCTTTGCAACTTTAACACCACCGGCTTTACCGCGGCCTCCTGCATGGATTTGTGCTTTTACTACCGATACGTTTGAACCTAATTTTTCAGCTGCAGATACAGCCTCATCTACGGTATAGGCTACGTGGCCATTGGGAACGGCAACGCCGTAATTTCTTAAAATGTCTTTCCCTTGATACTCGTGAATGTTCATCTTCCATCCTCCCATCAATTTTCACTGCATGACCATTGTATAAAAAATCTATACAAATTGTCCACAAATTCAAAAAAGAAGTACAAAAAGTTTGTCAAAATTTCTTGATAATCCGCTAAATACAAGAAAAATATTCCGCAAATGTAGGCATTTGAGAACAATTATGATTCTATTCAGCAATATGGCAGTTATCTGGAATAAGCATCTGAGTGAGAGGGTGGGTTCGTTGCTTTTGTGAGGCGTGGGGGTCATTGAAACGGCAATACGGCTAAGGTGGGCTGGGAAACGGGCTGACTCCTCCGGAAAAACGGGCGAGCGAGACCCCGCAGGGAACGTAGTGAGTGAGGAGGCTCGATCGTTCGTCCGGGGAAAGCAGCCCGTTTCCCAGCCCGCCGCACTCCATATAAGCAACGGAACCATACGCACCTTATCTCGAATCCAAGTCTTCCACATAAGGGGCCTTTAACGGATTAAGAGACATAAAAAAAACTAAAAAACCTAGTCTATACAACTAGGTTTTCTTCACATATCAAACTACTTCTTCGCTTGTTTATCAATTTTATAGACAAAAGCAAATACCTCAGCCACGGCTTGGTAAAGTTCCTCAGGGATTGTTTCATTGATATCTAGTTCACCTAATAAATTTACCAGGGTAGGGTCTTCTTGTATGGGGACGGAGTTTTCTTTTGCTTTCTCAATAATGTTGGTTGCAACGTCCCCTTTTCCTTTTGCCACAACTTTAGGTGCTTGTTCCGCTTCTGCATCATAATTTAAGGCAACTGCTTCTCTTCGTTTTTCCTCATTACTCATACGCGAAAATCTACGCCTCCTTGAGAATAAGGGCTGGAATACCGTTGTTTCGCTGCCACTTCGCTTGATTTTGCTTCCGTCTCTAGAGACCTATGTCTTACGGTAGAGAGTTTATAATCAAGTTTTTCTAGCCCCTCTTCTAGCATTGGTTTAAACGACTTTATAATATTCTCTGCTTGGTCATTATTTGTGTATAGCGAAAGCTGGACAATTCTTTTTTGAATCCGCATATCTATAACTGTTTCATCCAATGACTCTAGCTGCAAATAGAATAGAATATGGCAATAATCAGGATCGACCTCATCTTGTTCATTCTTTCGTCCTTCAAGGTCCATGATAAGGTCTTGTTCGATACCAAACCAGTTCCCTGGAAGTTGTAAGTTCATTTGGAGTGTCTGGTCTGAATCTTGTACAGATAACACCATGCCATTGAGATGGTGGAGCATAGAGGATAATTTATCTGAAACTTGTGCTGGAAGTGCGTCTTGCAAGCCCTGTAAAATAGACCCTTTTAACGTATTATTAGTCTTTGCAAGCTCTACTCCATCTTGCTGATTAATCAATTGATATTCATAGTTCAACCCACTTTGTTGCATCGTGCTTTTCAATTGTGTTAAAAAATAATCTTTCCCAGTTGGAAGAACTGCTGCGTGTTCCTGTTGAACAGAGGATAGTAATGGCAAAAGGGTTCTTGTTTCATGTTTTGTAAGCTGGCTATTCGCTATGTCCTGTACAGCCTGAAAAACCTGTCTCGCACGACCTATCGTTTGTTTTACTTCATCAATGGTTTGAGCGTTTTGGGTTTGACTCAAAAATTGCCGTACAGCTTCTCTATTTACCCCTTGTTGTTCAAGCTGCGAGGATATTTTATTCAACATTCCATCTTGTTGTAGCGTTATAGAAGCCTGTCGTAAAGCTTGTAAATGTTTTTCATTAGATATATTTGTTCCTTCAATGATTCGAGAGAGATTCTGCGAAAGTGTTCTTAGTTGCTGTTGATTTCCTTTTGAGATTGGTAGCTGTTTTTGAAATAACTCAACCAAACGTTTCGCAATGGTTTCTTCATTCGTTTGAGATAATGGTGCGCTTTGGAAATGTGTGGATGCCCCTTTTACATCAGGAGAGTTAAACCAATTTTTAACTTGTTCCCTCCAATTTGATTGATTTTGATTGTTAGGTATTAATTGAGCTTTTTGTAAAAGGGAATAGGTGGTCTGACTTTGCCCCTCTGAACTTCCTCCCATTAAACTCGTTAACTGTTGAGTAAAAGATTGGCTCGATTGACTTAGGAAAGAATTTGATATTGATTGATTTGCTTCAGTATTCGAGGTCTGTACTCCATGTAAAGACTGTAAGGATGATGTCAGTGTTGGACTATTGCCCATGCGTTCACGTAAAGCCAAAAATATGGATTCTTTCAATGGCAGCTTTTTATTCATCATCTCAAGTAACACATTTTTCGTTTCTGGGGATGCACTATACTTCTCCAGAAGTTGAAAGGCTTGCTTCAGATCGTTTTGTGAAAAAGGGATATTTTGTTTTATGAGTTGTTGGACTAGTGAAGCCCTGTCTTTTTGATAGGCCATCCCTAATTGAGATAAAAGGGAGGAAACACTCTTATCACCTTGACCTGCAGGTGAATCACCAAGAACCTTCAAATGAACAAGGTCCTCCGATGATTCTACCTGAAACATATACTTTGCATGAAGGTTTAAAGCTGCTTTTAATTGAGCACTCATTTGTCTATTTCCAATCTGAATGAGTGCTTTCTGGCCGGGAAATAGTTTTAACACCTTCCCTGTTACCATTTGACCTGGCTTCAAAGAGGCATGTTTAGTAGAGTGTGTAGAAGTTGTTCGTAGGGATTCCATTACTTGAGAAGCCAAGTTTGCATTCAAAATGCTCATCTCCTTTATATGATCATGAGGTTGATTGTAACACCTTTTTTACGGGAGCAAATGAACAGCGGTGATAAGGAGTTGCACCATGTTCCGCAAGGGCGTCCATATGTTTTTTGGTTCCATATCCCATATTGCTACCGAAATCATAGGTTGGATATTCTTCGTGAATTTGTTTCATATATCGATCTCTGGTTACTTTAGCTAAAACACTTGCTGCTGCTATAGAAATACTCCGCTGATCTCCTTTTACAATCGCCTCAAAAGGAACCGATGATTCATGCAATTGAACAGCATCAATGAGCAATTGATCTGGAGCGGGTTTAAGTTGAGAGACTGCTCTTCTCATAGCCATTTTGGTTGCCTCATAAATGTTCAATTCATCGATTTCATCGTTGTGAACAATTCCAATTCCATAGCTCACAGAATATGCTTGAATATAGTCGAAAAAGCTATCTCTTTGTTCTTCTTTTAGTTCTTTAGAATCGTATAAGCCTTCTAAATAAAAAGAATCATCTAGAATGACTGCAGCAGCGACTACAGGACCGGCTAATGGGCCTCTACCTGCTTCATCAATACCTGCTATGTACTGTTTACCTTCCTGCCTATAGGTGTCTTCAAACACTTTCATATCCTGAAATTGCTGTTTTAGTTTAGCTTTGCGTTCAAGTTCTTTTTCATATCGGTTTATAAGTTGTTGAACACCTTTACGATGATCGTTTTTAAACGTATCCATCTGTTCTTCAGTACATGTTTCCTGAAATAATATTTGTTTGATCTCTTTTATGGTTTTTTTATCGCTCACGGTTTTCCCCCATTTGTTCTTCTATCGGCTCATTATATATAATCCTGAATAAAGCTCAGAAAAAACCTACCACAATGGAGCGTGGTAGGTTTTCTATCACTCATTATCTTCTATCATTTCAGGTGTTTCAAGCGTCAATTGACCTAGCTTGCCTCCGCGTAAATCACGGATTATGACTTCAGCTACTTTATCATAATTGATACGACCGCCACTTTCTAAACAGCCACGCTTTTTACCAATCCGATCAAACACTTCTTCCATATCTTCAATGTCTGGAGTTAAGTCATAGCGTTCTTCTAACACTTCTGGATAATGTTCTTGAGCAAAGCGAATAAAATAGGCTGCGACATCTGGAATGGGTAATATATTATCTTTGATCGTCCCAAGGGCTGCAAGACGATATCCAACGTTTTGGTCTTCAAACTTCGGCCAAAGAATACCTGGTGTATCTAATAACTCAAAATCTTTCTTTACTTTAATCCATTGCTGAGCAGTTGTAACGCCAGGTTTATCACCTGTCTTGGCAATCTTCTTCTTGGCTACACGATTGATTAACGTTGACTTTCCGACATTTGGAATACCAATGATCATCGCACGAGCTGCTCTTGGACGCAAACCTTTATTGATCTGCTTTTGTACCTTTTCCTGACCTAAATCTTTAGCAGTTTGGATGACTTTTTGAATATCCTTTTGATTTTGAGCGTTAATTGCAATAGCTCTAATTCCTCGGCTTTCATACCAATGAATCCAAGCATCTGTGCGGCGCTGATCTGCTAAGTCTTTTTTCATCATCAAAACCATCTTTTGTTTTTGGTTTAACACTTGATGAAGCATTGGATTTTGAGATGAATATGGAGATCTTGCATCAACTAACTCAATAACAAAGTCAACGAGCTTTAACTTTTCTTCAACTTCTCTTTTGGCTTTAGCCATGTGTCCTGGAAACCACTGTATTGTCATTTGTAATCACCTTCTTTTATGCATAAGACAATGTGGAAATGAAGATTATAGATTATTTCCCTACAAAACCGAAACGATCTAATGGCCAGGCAATTAATTGCGCCTTTCCTACAAGCTCGTCTACAGGAATTAATCCGAGTCTCCTACTATCTTTTGAATTTGTGCGATTATCCCCTAACACAAGTACATGTCCATCTGGTATTTTCTCGAAATTGCCCGGAAGATTTTCTAAAGTAAAATTATGAGTGTATGTTCCTGTGAAGGATTCCACCCGTTCCTCCAGAAATGGTTCTTTTACAGGCTTATCATTTATATACAATGTTTCATTTTCATATTTAACATGTTCCCCTGGTAATCCGATTACACGTTTAATATAGTCTCTAGATTCAGTGGCATGAAAAACAACAACATCAAAACGATCTGGCTCACCTAGTATGTAACTAATTTTATTGACTATTAAGAAGTCTCCGTTTTGTAAGTTAGGTTGCATGGATGGACCATCTACAATAACCGGAGAAAATAGAAACAAACGTATGATAATTGCTAAGATGGCAGCAATTCCAAACGCTTTAATCCAATCAAACCATTCACTTCGCTTTTCAGCCACCTTGATCCCCCTTATCTTCTAAAAAACTCTTATTAAAGAACAAAAAGGAGCCTGGCAAAAGCAAGCTCCTTTTCGATGATTACAACTCTTAGCGGATTTCTTTGATACGCGCTGCTTTTCCACGAAGGTTACGTAGATAGTAAAGCTTAGCACGACGTACTTTACCGCGACGAGTAACTTCAATTTTATCGATGCGTGGTGAATGTACAGGGAATGTACGTTCAATACCTACGCCGTAAGAAATCTTACGTACGGTAAATGTCTCAGAGATTCCTCCGCCACGGCGCTTGATTACAACACCTTCAAACACCTGGATACGTTCACGGTTACCCTCAACAACTTTAACGTGTACCTTTACCGTATCACCAGCTTTGAATGCCGGAAGATCTTGTTTTAGTTGTTCTTGAGTAATTTCTTGGATTAACTTTTGCATCCTTGTTTCACTCCTTCTCCACCAATGCTCTTACCTGGATTCACCTGGTAGCGGAACATTGTTAATTCACTTAAGTATCGACTTAAGCACAAGGTTTAATATACCATATTCTAATTTGATCTGCAATAATCTTTATTGATTCTTCCATTTTTCTATCCATTTTAATTCTTTTTCTGAAAATGGATAGTCTTCTAATAGATCTTTGCGTCTTTCAAATGTTCTTTTTAAGGATTGATAATGTCTCCATTCATCAATCTTAGCATGATTCCCTGATAACAACACTTCGGGTACTTGCATGCCTCTAAAATCACGAGGTTTGGTGTAATGAGGATGCTCGAGTAACCCATTTGAAAAGGAATCTTCAGGAGCAGAAGTCTCGTTCCCTAACACGCCTGGTAATAGACGAACGACACTATCCATAACGACCATAGCTCCAAGTTCTCCTCCGGTTAACACATAATCACCAATCGAGATCTCATCCGTCACAAGGTGTGTGCGAATCCGTTCATCATAACCTTCATAGTGACCACATAAAAAAATTAAATGATCTTCTTGGGCCAACTCCTCTGCTTTTTCTTGTGAATGCGGCTCACCTTGTGGGCACATTAATATGACCCTCGGTTTTTTATTAGAGGATTGTTTCTCTATCGTTGACTCAACAGCATCAAATATTGGTTGTGGTGAGAGCACCATTCCAGCCCCGCCACCATATGGCGTATCGTCTACTTTTTTATGCTTACTTTCTGTGTGTTCCCGAAAGTTCACTGTGTTATAAGAAAATGCGTTCATGTCCTGTGCTCGCTTCATGATAGAAGTGTTTAACACTCCTTCAAACATCTCGGGAAACAGGGTTAGTACATCAATATGCATTACTCTAGCAGCCCTTCCATAGGTTCAATGATTATCTTTTCGTTCTCTGGGTCCACATGCTTAACGACTTGTTCAATGTAAGGGATTAAAACATCTTTTTGTTGCGGTCTTTGAATCACCCAAACATCATTTGCACCAGGAGATAAAATTTCCTTCACCTTTCCTATGGAGCTTCCATCCGTTGTCTCCACATGACACCCTATAATTTCATGATAATAAAATTCTCCTTCATCCAAAGGGGTCTGCTGCTCTTTTGTTATCGCGAGTTTGCCACCTTTAAAGCGTTCAACATCATTGATATTGTCATACCCCTGAAAATGAAGAAGATGAAAATTCTTATGAGTACGATAGGCATCAATCGTAAGTGGAACTTGTTCTTTGCTATCAGGTGAAACCCAATACACTTCATTTCCTACTTCAAAACGATCCTCAAAATCAGTCACTTGAATGACACGAATTTCTCCTCGTACCCCATGGGTGTTGACCACTTTTCCAATCGTAAACAGATCTTTATTCATCTCTATCACCTATCTATTCGTATCACTTTACCATCTTGAACAATAATAGCACCTGTGCTACTAACATCTTCCCAAATGTCCCCTTCTTCTACATTGACGATCGTTTCAACCTCGTCTTCAGTGATCTCACTGCCTAAAGGAAGTACATCGAGTTGTTCAAGCTGATAGTTAATCCAGCGAATTTTTTCTTTACGTTTATCAATTTCCTTTTGAAACCTCTTCGATACGTCTTCTCGAGAAATATTCTGCTTGGCTTCTATTTTGCGTTTTTCAAAAGAGAGTTGCTGACATTCCTGATCTAGTTGAGATTTACGCTTATCAAACTGCTCCTGCATGGAAGCTTTGCTTGATTCGGTTAATACCTGCTTAACGGGTACTTTTTTTATAATCTGCATTGATCATGCCCCTCACATCCTCTTTAGATATGTAAAAAGGGAAAGGGTTATCCCCTCTCCCTTTTACATAATATCCAAATAGATTCGCTTTTTGGAATTTGATCCGGCTGCATAAACAACGGTTCGAATTGCTTTTGCAATACGGCCGTGTTTCCCAATCACCTTTCCGACATCGTCTTTATGAACCGAAAGATGATACGTAATTTTACGTTCTTCTTCTTGTTCATTCACGACGACCTCATCTGGGTGATCGACTAGCGGACGTACAATCGTTTCAATTAAGGCTTTCACGTTATCACACTACTTTACTTTTGAGTTTTTTGTGCGTGAAACTTCTCCATGATGCCTTGAGTTGAGAATAGGTTGCGTACTGTGTCAGAAGGCTTAGCACCTTTAGTCATCCAATCTAATGCTTTCTCTTCGTTAAGAGTAACCTCTGTTGGTTGAGCTGTTGGATTGTATGTTCCGATTTCTTCGATAAAACGTCCGTCACGAGGAGAACGTGAATCTGCAACTACTACACGATAGAATGGGTTACGTTTACTACCCATGCGCTTTAGGCGAATTTTTACTGCCATTGTTAAATACCTCCATATTTCTATTGCTTTAATTAATAGCTTTACACAAGTTTAGATTGTAGCAGAGAAGTTCAAGTGTGTAAAGGGTTTTTACATTACATAGCTAAAAAATACCTTTAAATCCTACATAAACGGTAAATTAAAGCCGCCTTTTTTACCCTTCTTACCTTTTTGATTCGTCATCTGCTTCATCATTTTCTTCATATCATCGAACTGTTTTAATAAACGATTCACCTCAGATACGTTACGTCCGGATCCTTTAGCGATACGTTTTTTACGACTTGCGTTCATGATACTAGGGTCTTCACGCTCTTTTTTCGTCATAGACCGAATGATCGCTTCAATATGATTGAGCTGATTCTCATCAATCTGAGCATTTTTCAACCCTTTCATTTTGTCAGCTCCTGGGATCATGCCGATGAGTTCATCAAGTGGCCCCATGTTGCGGACTTGCCCCATTTGCTCAAGAAAGTCATCCAACGTAAAGGATGCGTCTTTCATTTTTTGCTCAAGTTCCTTAGCTTGGTCTTCATCAACTTCAGCTTGCGCTTTTTCAATAAGGGTTAAAACATCTCCCATTCCGAGAATACGTTGAGCCATACGCTCTGGATGGAATGGTTCTAATTGGTCAAGTTTCTCACCCATACCAGCGAACTTAATTGGTTTCTCTGTGACTGCTTTAATAGATAGAGCAGCACCACCACGAGTATCACCATCAAGCTTAGTTAATACAACACCTGTTACATCTAATTGTTCATTAAATGTTTCAGCAACATTTACCGCATCCTGACCTGTCATTGCATCAACTACGAGGAAAGTCTCGTTCGGATTTACGGTAGAACGAATTTGTTGAAGTTCATCCATAAGATGTTCATCAACATGTAGACGTCCTGCTGTATCAATAATGACATAGTCATTATGATTTTCTTTAGCCTGCTGAATTGCTTCTTGAGCAATATCAACAGGGTTTGCTTCTGTGCCTTTTGAGAAAACAGGCATACTTAGTTGCTTGCCTAGTGTTTCAAGTTGATTGATCGCTGCAGGACGATACACGTCTGCGGCAACAAGTAGCGGGCTTTTATTGTGTTCTTTGCGTAAATGATTTGCAAGCTTACCAGTAGTAGTTGTCTTACCTGCACCTTGCAGACCAACCATCATAATAACTGTTGGAGGACGATTAGCTACAGCAATTTTGCTTTGCTCGCCACCCATTAAGTCTGTAAGCTCTTCTTTTACAACCTTAATGACTTGTTGTCCTGGAGTTAAGCTTTGCATAACCTCCTGGCCAACTGCGCGTTCTTTCACTCGTTTAACAAAGTCTTTTACAACTTTAAAGTTTACGTCTGCCTCAAGTAGAGCCAGGCGAACTTCACGCGTCATTTCCTTAACATCAGCTTCCGTTACTTTACCTTTGCCTTTGATTTTCTGTATCGAATTCTGCAGACGGTCGGCTAAACCTTCAAATGCCATAAAAAGCCGCCCTCCTAATCTAAATTCTCAAGAGATGTAAGGATGTTTTGAACATTCTCATCATCATATTGAATGGATTGTTTTAATTGATTCAGAAGCTCTTGTCGCTTTAAAAAGCGATCATATAAGTGCAGCTTGCTTTCATATTCTTCAAGCATGGACTCTGTCCGTCTAATGTTATCATAAACAGCTTGTCTACTGACCTCAAATGTATCAGAGATTTCACCTAGTGAATAATCCTCTAAATAGTACAGTTCCATGTAGCTTCGTTGCTTATTCGTAAGCAATTCTTGATAAAAATCAAACAAATAATTCATTCGAGTTGTTTTTTCTAGCAAAGCAAGCACTCCTTGTTAAGTGAAATGCCTTTACATACAAATAGTACAGAATGAAAGGCAGGTGTGTCAAGGCGTCATAGCCATTTTCATGAAAAGAATGGGTGGTTATTCTTTCCACCCACTCTTTCTTAAAATCATTCAAACGTTTTAGTCTTCTTCTTTTTGTTCACTTTCTTCAAGCATATCAGCAAACAAACCATAAACAAACGCATGCGCATCAAATGCTTGTAAGTCGGTTACTTTCTCACCAAGTCCAACAAATTTCACTGGAATATCAAGTTCTTTTCGAATAGCCATGACAATACCACCCTTAGCTGTTCCATCTAATTTTGTTAGAACAATACCACTAAGGTTTGTTGCTTCAGAGAAGATTTTAGCCTGACTAAGTGCATTTTGACCCGTTGTAGAATCTAATACCAATAAGGATTCATGTGGCGCCTCTGGAATTTCACGCTCAATTACCTTGTTCACCTTAGAAAGTTCATTCATAAGGTTTACTTTGTTTTGAAGACGACCTGCTGTATCGCAGATTAAGACATCTGCTCCTTTGGATTTTGCAGATTGTATACCATCATAAACAACAGCTGCTGGGTCGCTTCCCTCACTGTGTTTAATAACGGGTACACCTACACGTTCTCCCCAGATCTCTAGTTGTTCAATCGCACCAGCACGGAACGTATCTCCAGCTGCTAAGACGACATTTTTCCCTTGTTCTTTTAGTCGATGAGCTAGCTTACCAATTGTTGTGGTTTTTCCAACTCCATTTACACCAACAACAAGAAATACTGTTAAGCCATCTTCATTAAACTTAAGCTCTTCAACTTCTTCATCGTCATCACCATAATAGATGTCGACTAGTTTTTCAGAAATGACTTCTTTTACTTCGGAAGTCTCCTTAATATTACGTTTCTTCACTTCGAACTTTAATTCGTCAATAAGGTCCATCACGGTATTCACACCAACGTCAGCCGTGATAAGAATTTCCTCTAATTCTTCGAAGAAATCTTCATCAACAGTACGATAGCGAGCAACAAGATCGTTTACCTTGCCTGAAAAAGAATTACGAGTTTTAGAAAGTCCTTGTTTAAATTTTTCTGATAGACTCTCTTTTTCCTCATCCTCTTCTTCACTTGAGTCCGCTTCTACCGTTTGCTCTTCATATTCCTCTTCTTTTTGCGTGATTTTTTCTTTTAATTTCTTAAAAAAGCTCATATTCTCTCTTCCTTTCTAGGTTCCATGTACAAGTTCTTTCGTTTCTTCTAAGCGAACGGATACTAGCTTGGACACCCCAGATTCCTGCATAGTAACACCATAGAGTACATCCGCTTCTTCCATTGTACCTTTACGGTGTGTAATCACAATAAATTGAGTATCCTTACTGAATTCTTTTAGGAACTGCGCAAACCGGTTCACATTTGCTTCATCTAAAGCTGCTTCTACTTCATCCAATACACAGAACGGCACAGGACGTACACGTAGAATAGCAAACAATAATGCGATTGCTGTTAAAGCGCGTTCGCCTCCTGATAACAAACCAAGATGTTGAAGCTTCTTACCTGGTGGCTGAGCCACAATATCAATACCAGTTTCTAAGATATTGTTCGGATCAGTCATACGTAGATCTGCATTACCGCCACCGAACAATTCTTTGAATACAATAGTAAATTCTTCACGGATTTTAGTGAATGTATGCTCAAAACGTCGTTGCATTTCGCCATCCATTTCTGAAATAACATCAAACAGAGTTGATTTCGCTTCAAGTAAATCATTCTGTTGGTCAGTTAAAAAGGCATGACGTTCCTGAATGCGATCAAATTCTTCAATGGCTCCGATGTTTACAGTGCCTAGATCTTCAATCGCACGTTTAATTAATTTCACGCGCTTTTGTGCCTCTTCCATATTTTCTGTTTTAGGATACGTTGCTTGTGCTTTTTCAAATGTGAGCATATATTCCGCTCTAAGTTGTTCCAGACGATTTTCTAACTCTACATCTAAGCGATTCGCCTTAACTTCTTTATCCTGAATTTCTTGCGTAATGGAATGATGCTGACGCTTCATCTCTTTTAATTCACGTTCAATATCTTGGATTGATTGAGAACGATTGCTACGATTCTCACGTCTTGTTCGAATGAGTTCAGTGTTATTTTCTTTTTGCTTACGTTTCTCTTCAATCTGAGCATCCAGCTCTTCTGGTGACTCAGAGCTATTATTGATATCATCCAGATTGTTAAGGTCCTCTTCATAGCGAGATATGCTAGCATTCAATTCATCTAATTGATCCTGAACACTTTTGGCCTTCTCTTTTTGGTTTTGAACCTGAGCATCTTGTTCAGCAAGTTTCACTTGTAAGCTGTTCATCTCTTGTTGTAAATGTTCCTGGCTCGTCTTTTGAGAATGTTGTTGAGCAGACAATTCATCAATCGATGTTTGAATAGATTGAAGGGTTTGTTCAATATTTTCTAAGTCTTCCTTTAACGTTTGGCTCTTTTTCTGTAACTCAGTCTGATCCTCATCATATTGGGCCTTATCTTGATCATATAGCGTTAAATGTTCATTGGCATTCTTCTCTTGTAACTCTACTTCTCGAAGGCGTCCTTTACTGTCTTGTTCTTTATAACGTGCATGCTCTACCTTTTCTTGCAATTCTGTACGTTGTTGTTGTTTTTCCTGAATGTCTTCTTTTTGCTTTTTTACACGCTCTTCGTATTGCTCTGTCCTTGTTTCAAATTCTTGTAGTTTACTTTGAAGATCCTGCAATTCCTTTTCCCTTGTGAACAAGGATTGCTTGCCACTCTTTTGTGCACCACCTGTCATAGAACCACCTGGGTTCACGACATCCCCTTCAAGGGTTACAATTCTAAACCTTCTCCCAGTTGAATTTGCTATGTCATTGGCATCTTTAAGAGTCTTCGTAATGATAATGTTTCCTAGCAAATGACGAATAACTTTATCATAGGACGTGTCATACTCAATCAGGTCGGCTGCAATACCTACAAATCCCTCGTTCCCTTTTGCCACAGATAAACGATCTTGAGGGATATACTTGGATTGTATAGATGGTAGTGGTAAGAAGGTCGCTCGGCCATTATTAGTTTTCTTTAACCAGTTAATAGCTCCTCTGGCCTGAGATTCGTTGCCCATCACTACATGCTGTGCTTGAGCACCAAGGGCTGTTTCAATACCTGTCACATATTCTTTAGGTATATCGATTAGTTCAGCTACAGCACCGTGAACACCTTCCAGATCACCACTTTCTCTTGCTTTTAATACGGCTTTAACACCATGAAAGAAGCCGGCAAAATCCTCTTTCATGTCTTCTAGCATTTCTTTTTTAGACTTCAGTTTCTCTAGATGCTGATACCCCTGATAGAGCTTCGTTTGTTGCTCTTGGAAATCAGCTTCTTCATGCTCAAGTTCCGTATTTAAGCGTTGAAGTTGCTGCTCTAATTCTTGACGTTCTTCAATAACTTCTTGTACTTCTTGCTCAATTGTAGACTTTTGTTCATTCAAACCAGTTCTTTCTTCAAGCAAGTTTTTAAACTTGTCCTGTAGTCGGGACTTTTTCAACTCGATTTGTTCTAGTTGTTGTCCAACTGATTGCTTCTCATTCCGTTTAGCTGCTTGGGTATTAAGTTGCTCTATATATTCACTCTTTAATTCTTCAATCTTTTCTTCATTGTTTTCCTGAGAAGCTTCTAATTTCGTTTTTACCTCTTTTAATTTATCATTTGTTTCTTTACGTTTTTGCTCGTATTCCTTTAAGCGAGCAGACTCTTGCTTGTGTTGTTCCTCTAACTCATTTTTTCGAACACGTTGTTGTTCAAGGTCTTCCTCTAGCTTAGAGCGATTGTGAGCATAGTGCTTGTTACGCTCAGATAGAAGCTCTTTTTTCCCTTCGAGGTTTTCAAGCTCTTGTGTTAATACGAGCAAGGACTCTTGCAATTCCTCGATTGAATCATCTAGAGCTTGGATATGACCACGTTCATCCTCTACTTTTGCTTCCTCATTTTGAATCTTCGTGTTGAGATTAACTTCTTGGTCTTTTTGCTTTTCAAGTTCTTGTTTTAACTCTTCCCACTGACCATGCAGGGATTCAATTTCTGCTACAAGTAATGATACTTCATGGTGTTCGAGCTCTTCTTTTTTCTCTAAATAATCTTTTGCCACAGCGGCTTGTTCCTTCAGTGGCTCTAACTGGTTTTCAATTTCATAAATAATATCTTCTACACGATGTAAGTTTTCTTGGGTTTCTGCAAGCTTATACTCAGCCTTTTGTTTGCGCTGTTTATATTTCAGCACACCTGCTGCTTCTTCAAATATGGAACGTCGCTCTTCAGCCTTGGAGCTTAATATTTCCTCTACTTTCCCCTGACTAATAATAGAGAAAGCTTCGCGCCCAAGTCCAGAATCCATAAATAAGTCGATAATATCTTTCAGGCGACATGTTTGCTTATTGATATAAAACTCACTTTCACCAGAACGATAAACACGGCGTGTAACCGAGACTTCTTGATAGTCTATCGGTAATGCGTGATCTTCGTTATCTAATACAAGTGATACTTCTGCAAAGTTTAGGGCATTTCGTGAATCACTACCAGAAAAGATAATATCCTGCATCTTTCCTCCACGTAGTGATTTCGCTGATTGTTCACCAAGAACCCAGCGAATGGCGTCTGTAATGTTACTTTTCCCGCTACCATTAGGACCTACGACAGCTGTTACTCCTGGCACAAAATCTACCGTAATCCGTTCGGCAAACGATTTAAATCCTACTGTCTCTAAACGTTTGAGGAACATTTAACTTCCTCCTATGTATAATCTTTTTGTCGAAATTCTTGTTGTGTAGTTTTCATTTTCAACTGTTTTATTTTATCATAAAGTAAGGAGTCTTAGAAGAAAGCATTGAGGCTTTAATGAAACGAGGAGTGTGAACATGAATTTAAACGAGCCAACTAACGAAAATTTGCGTTACATGATTAACCACCTTGCTGATCAGTTACAGGTTGTTAACCGTGGACTTATGGATCCGGAAGACTATGATCTTAAGCACTATGAAGACATTAAAGATATCTATGATATGACCCAAATGAGAGGCCAGATGAGCGTTTCTGAAATCCAGGCTGTTGTTGGGGAGTTAGGTAAGTTTCGTAAAAAATAGAAGAACACATAGGATTTGTGTTAGTTCTGTATCCATAGTAGGTAATTCGAAAGCTCAGAGTATAGCGCTCTGAGCTTTTTGTGATTGAGTTCAAAATAATAATTATTTTTTATTCAGTATTATGGCAGTTATGTGGAATAACTGTTTTAGTGAGAGAGGAGGTAATGCTTACGGACATTCATTCCGCTAATTGCTACAAATCACCTTATTAAAGAGCAATCTGTCACAAATAAGGTACCATATGTCCGTAACGACTCTCGAAATGCCTTAAAAGTTCAAAATAACGGAACAGATGTCCGTAAGGTTTAGAACTCACACACTAGGTTTCCGTTATTCTCCATAAACGCAAAGGGGGGGAAGGAAACGGCAAACTCCAGTGGTAGAAAGGGCAGATGAGACCCCACAGAGAACGGAGTGAACGAGGAGGCTGAAAGTAAATAATGAAGATCGACTAAGACCGCCACATCGTGTGGCAACGTCGACCTACCCCACGTCGTGTGGGGCAGCAGGAGTATTGCCGTTTCACTGACCCCCTTACTCTCATACAAGCAACGGACTCCTCCGAACCTATATCTCGAATCCAAGTCTTCCAGATAAGGGGGGGCTATAGTGAAATAATAATAAAAGCAGGGCGACATCTCATATGAGGTGTCGCCCTGCTTTTATAACTTCCTATTCTACTAACAACAATTTATCGCGTTGTAGTGATGGTTACTTTTATTCAGCAGTTTCAAATTCATCTAGCGCTTCTTTAGCTGCGCTTTGTTCTGCTTCTTTTTTCGTACGGCCAAGTCCAATACCTGCACGGTCGCCCTGTATAAATACATGAGCTACGAACTCACGATTATGAGCTGGGCCTTTTTCTTCCACAATCTCATATTCAATTACACCGTTTTTCTCTCGTTGCACAACTTCTTGCAACTGACTTTTATAATCCATCGCATGCGAAAAAGCACCTTTTTTAATCTTGGGATAAACGAACTCTTCTAAAAAACGAATAACCGTTTGAAAATCTCGATCTAAATATAAGGCACCAATAAAGGCTTCAAATACATCCGCAAGAAGAGCAGGACGTTCGCGGCCCCCTGTCATTTCTTCCCCTTTACCTAGATAGATCAATTCACTAAAGTTTAAGTCATTCGCAAATCGCACTAAGGAAGCTTCACAAACAATGGATGCACGAAACTTTGTGAGCTCTCCTTCTGACATATCTGGATGCTTACGATATAAATACTGTGAGATTGCTAGCTCTAACACAGCATCTCCTAAAAATTCTAAGCGCTCGTTATCGTCGTATTCTTTGGTGCGATGCTCATTCACATAAGATGAATGGGTGAAAGCCTGTTCGAGTAGTGATTCATTATTAAATACAATTCCAATCTGCTCTTGAAATTTCGAAAAATCCACTGTTTTCATGCCACCTATTCTCTATTTTTCACATAAACGATAGGATACAGAGAAAGCCTCGCATTTGCGAGACTCTCCTCCTCTATTATGATTGATGACTGTTTATGTAGTTAACAGCATCGCCTACCGTTTCAATCTTTTCAGCATCTTCGTCAGAGATTTCCATGTCGAACTCATCTTCAAGCTCCATTACAAGCTCAACCACATCAAGAGAGTCTGCTTCTAGATCATCTTTGAAAGAAGCTTCCATTGTGATTTTAGACTGTTCTACATCAAGACGCTCTGCAACAATACCTTTTACACGTTCTAAAACATCTGCCATTCTCGTTCACCTCCCTTCAGTAATTATAGAAGATTCTGTTGAAAAAAACTAGATCATGAAATCATTTTCATGAATAGTTTTCAACAAAAATTACATGACCATACCACCGTCAACATGGATCGTCTGGCCCGTAATATAATTGGAATCGTCAGAAGCTAAGAACTTCACTACTTTTGCAATATCTTCACCATTACCTAAGCGAGCAAGTGGAATCATACTATTCATGGATTCAACTTGTTCATCAGTCAATTGGTCTGTCATATCCGTTTCAATAAAGCCAGGTGCGACAGCATTAACCAGAATGTTTCGACTTGCAAGCTCTTTTGCTGATGATTTGGTCATACCGATTACTCCAGCTTTAGCTGCTACGTAATTAGCTTGACCAGGGTTTCCGCTTACACCTACAACAGAAGCGATGTTAATGATTTTACCACCACGCTTCTTCATCATAGGACGAGTCACAGTTTTCGTCGTTAAGAAAACACCTTTAAGGTTTGTATCAATAACTTGATCAAATTCTTCCTCTTTCATGCGCATAAGAAGGTTATCTCTTGTGATACCAGCATTGTTTACTAGGATATCGATGCCGCCGTAAGTATCGACAACTTCTTTTACCATGCTCTTAACATCGTCCTCAGAAGAGACATTTGCTTGAATTTTAATTCCTTCTGAACCCAGCTCCTTAATTTCATCAACCACTTCTTGAGCTTTTTGTTCACTTCCTGCGTAGTTTACTGCCACCTTTGCACCTTGTCTAGCAAGTTCTAAAGCAATGGCACGCCCTATTCCTCTAGAAGCACCTGTTACTAAGGCTACTTTACCATCTAACATCGATTAATCCTCCTTATACCATTCTAAAAATTGTTGTAACGATTCTGGGTCTTGAATTGCAAAAGTCTTCATACGGCGATTCACTTTACGGATTAAACCACTTAGCACTTTACCATTTCCAACTTCTACAAATGCATCAATATCCTTGTCCATCATATTCTTAATGGTTTCTTCAAAACGAACTGGAGAATATAACTGTTCAACAAGTAATTCAAAAATACGAGTCTGATCTTGAATGGCTTCAGCTGTTACGTTCGCATACACTGGAACCTCTGCATCATGAATAGAAACTTCGTCAAGTGCATCTTGAAACTTTTCACTTGCTGGTTTCATTAATCGAGAGTGGAATGGACCACTAACATTTAGCGGTAAAGCTCGTTTAGCGCCTTTTTCCTTTAAACGTTCACATGCCTTGTCTACGCCTTCTTTTGAGCCTGAGATAACAATTTGACCAGGACAGTTGTAGTTTGCTACATCTACAACTTCTCCTTCATCACGGATTTCAGCTGCTACGCTATCAATCGTTTCAGCATCAAGACCAAGTACTGCCGCCATTGCACCTTCACCTGATGGTACAGCTTCCTCCATTAACTTCCCTCTAGTCTGAACTAGTTGTAAGGCATCTTCCAAAGATAGTGACCCAGCTGCAACTAGAGCGCTATATTCACCAAGACTATGCCCTGCAACCATTGCTGGCTTTACGCCTTCTTCATTTAATAAGTTTGTGATTACACTACTTGCTAATAATAAAGCTGGTTGAGCATTCTCCGTTTTGGTTAACGTTTCTTGAGGTCCTTCTAACATATATTCAGATAATGGAACGTCTAACAAGGAATCAGCTTTATGAAATGAATCGTTTACAGAAGGATATTCATCATAAAAAGCTTTTCCCATTCCTACTTCTTGAGAACCTTGTCCTGGAAAAACAAAAGCTACTTTCTTCATTCGTTATCCTCCTCCATAAAATCCATGTTCTGCACAGTATCAGCTATGGTTTGGTTCACATCATGCTCAATCATATGGCAAGCTTGTTTAATCGCATTGTACATCGCCCGAGCATTTGATGAACCATGAGCTTTAATAACTGGAGATGCTAATCCAAATAATCCAGCACCACCATACTCAGAGTAATCTAACTGGTCTTTCAATCCTTTAAGATCTGTTTTGACCATACTAGCAGCTAATTTCGTCTTCCAATTTGTCATAAAAGTGTCTTTCATCATTGAAAACATGGATAAGGCTGTTCCTTCTACAGTTTTCAATGCAACATTTCCTGTGAATCCATCTGTTACGACTACATCAGCTACACCATTTAAAAGATCACGCGCCTCTACATTACCAACAAAGTTAATAGGCGCTTGCTTTAATTGCTCAAAAGCTTTTTTTGTAAGGTCGTTCCCTTTACCATCTTCTGTTCCAACATTTAATAGACCGACTTTAGGATTTTCGATACCTCTTACATTTTCAGTATAAATTGATCCCATAACTGCATATTGTACGAGGTGTTGTGGCTTAGCGTCCACATTAGCACCTACATCCAATAATAAAAATCCTTTTCCATCAATCGTTGGGAGTGTTGGACTTAGCGCAGGGCGTTCAATTCCTTTGATACGTCCTACTACAAATAAGCCTGCACTCATTAAGGCACCAGTATTCCCTGCAGATATACAAGCACCTGCTCGTCCTTCTTTAACTTCTTTGGCCATTAATACCATAGAAGCATTCTTCTTACGACGCACAGCACGAACAGGCTCATCCTCACTCGTGATTACATCGGTAGTATGTATAATATTGATCGAAGAAGCATCCTCAATTAATGGTTGAATTTTCTCTTCATCTCCAATAAGAGTGATTTCAAGGTTCGGGATCTCTTTAACAGCTTGAACTGCTCCTAATACAATTTCTTTAGGAGCATGATCTCCTCCCATGGCATCAATTGCTATCTTCATGGTTAGGACTCTCCTTTATGTTCATTTGAACGATACATTATAAAGTTACCCGAAAATACCGGTTCACTTTCGACTGAACTTACCACATTCACGATCGTTCTCCCTTTTTCATCATGCCCTTCTACGCTAGCTTTAGCCACTACGCGTTCGCCTTGCTTAACTTGTCGTTTAAACTGAATCTCTGATTTGGCTGTTAAAGCAAGTTCATCATTGATTACAGCAACAGCTAATGAATTGGCCTGGGCAAATAAATGGTGACCTCTCGCAATACGGTTTCGAGAAAAAACATGCTCTTCTCTTATATCTAAAATGGATATCGCTTTTTGATCAAGTTCTAAATCAATAACCTCCCCAATGACTTCATCAAGGGGTAAGGCTTTGACCGTCTCATTCCATTGGTTCGTAGCGACGAATTTAATACGTTCGCGCAATTCAGGAATCGATAACTCCATTCGATCAAGACGAATCGTTTGTATGCTGACCCCAAAGGTTTTGGCAAGCTCTTCATCTGTAATGAATGGCATTTGTTCGATTTTTTCTTGTAAGCGTGCTTGTCGTTCCTGTTTATTTCGTTTCATGCTTAACACACCGTCCAATTATGACTAGGTACTAATAGTAATATATAATACCTACCCATCTTATGCAAGGGGGAGATTTCGTCGAATACCGTTAGATTGTGTGGTGTTTCTCCGGCATTTGTGCGTAAAGCCTCACTCAATTTTTAACCTTCTTAACCCCTAATCCAACACTTCCCCTTGTAAGACAGGGTCCTTCCGTAGTTCTTCTTTCAATCCTTTATATTCTTCATCGTTATCTAGGGAACCATTCATGATGATCGTTTGAGCATCATTACGTGCTGTCTCTAGAGCTCGGTAATCATGAACCATATCGGCTACTTTGAATACAGGCATTCCGCTTTGTTTAGTACCAAAAAAGTCTCCAGGACCACGTAGTTGCAAGTCATGCTCTGATAATTCAAATCCATCTGTTGTCTCAGTCATAACACGCATTCTCTCTTTTCCAACATCATTCTTCGGATCTGCTAGTAATATACAGTAACTCTGAGAGCTCCCTCTTCCTACTCGTCCTCTTAGCTGGTGAAGTTGAGACAACCCAAAGCGTTCTGCATCATAAATTAACATGATTGTTGCGTTAGGGACGTTTACACCAACCTCAACAACTGTTGTAGAAACAAGCACTTGTGTTTCATTTTCAGCAAACTGTTTCATGACTTCTTCTTTTTCATCAACACTTAAGCGTCCGTGCATCAGCCCTACTTTAACTGAATCTGAAAAATACTGTTGAAGCTGCATATGAATATCAACGGCATTTTGAATGTCAAGTTTATCTGATTCTTCAATCAACGGGGCGATAACATAAGCCTGATGTCCTTTATCGACTTCGTCTTGAATAAAGGTAAGCACACGATCTAACATATGATCTTTTGCCCAATAGGTCTCTACAGGTTTACGACCGGCAGGCATTTCGTCAATTACAGACACGTCCATATCCCCAAAAGCTGTAATGGCAAGTGTTCGGGGAATGGGCGTTGCCGTCATAAATAACACATCAGGCGCTAATCCTTTATCACGAAGTGTGCGCCTTTGATTAACACCAAATCGATGCTGTTCATCAACAACAACTAAACCAAGATCAGAATACTGCACATCGTCCTGAATGAGCGCATGTGTACCCACAATAATATTGGCTTCATGCTGTTCAATTTGATCAAGAATCTCACGACGACGTTTACCTTTCGTGGATCCTGTCAAAAGAACAACATTAGCTTTCTCACCAAACATCTCTTGTAACGACTCATGGTGTTGTTCAGCTAATATTTCTGTAGGCACCATCAATGCACCTTGCTTTCCAGCTGTGATGGTTCCATAAAGAGCAATAGCTGCAACGGCTGTTTTCCCTGAGCCAACATCACCTTGTAAAAGACGATTCATGCGATAATGTGACTTCATATCATGAAGAACTTCTTTCAATGCTTTCTGTTGAGCTCCAGTCAATGTGAATGGAAGGTTTTCAATAAAAGAAGCAAGCGCATCACGGTCATATTCTTGCTCATTTCCAAGTGAAGACTCCCGTTTCATTTTTCGTAGCAATTGCATTTTTAACTGAAATAAAAGAAACTCCTCATAGATAAAGCGCCTTTTGGCATGCTTGAGCATTCGTCTGTCCTCAGGAAAATGCATGCTTTGAACCGCCTGATCTCGTGCAGGGAGTTTATATTGTTCAAGATACTCATTCGGGAGAATCTCTTCTATGTAGGAGTGGTATTGATTAACGGCTTGATGAACCCACTTACGGAATGTGGCAAGCTTCACATCACCTTTAAGAGAATATACGGGGTCAATCGTACCTTGAGATTTGATTTTTCCTTTTTTGTATTGACTCACGGTGATTTGGAGACGATGTTGGTCCCACTTTCCCGTGACTGTAACTGTATCACCAGGATTTAATTGCTTCTTAGCAAAAGCTCGATTAAACATGACCGCTTTGACAGCAAATTGTTCAACTTGAAGTGTAACCATTAGACGCGATTTTTTTCGCCCATAAAAGGTTAGGGAAGGTTCTCCAATAACCTCCCCTTCAATCGTTTCTTTTTCATTATGAACAAGCTCTGTTAGCGGTTTCACCTCGTGAACATCATAGCGGAATGGAAAATAAAACAGTAAATCTTCAATCGTGTAGATCCCCATGTTTTCCAAGGATTCTTTCATCTTTTCTCCAATACCGGATACTTGTAAAACCGACTGTTGTAACACCTAGTCTCACTCTTTCTTTAAATTAATTCCGTACACTTTTGCTTCTAGTTCACGCCCTGTAGGTGTTGCAGCAAGACCACCCTGTGCCGTTTCTTTTAACGCGGTTGGCATTGACTGACCAATCTTGAACATTGCATCGATCACTTCATCACAAGGAATTCGACTTGTTACACCTGCTAGTGCCATGTCTGCAGCTACAACAGCATTTGATGCTCCCATAGCGTTACGCTTCACACAAGGTACTTCAACAAGACCAGCAACCGGATCACATACTAGACCAAGCATATTTTTCAGCGTAATGGCCATGGCTTCTGCGCTTTGAGCAGGTGTTCCCCCAGCCATTTCGACAATAGCTCCTGCAGCCATACCAGCAGCAGATCCTACTTCTGCCTGACATCCTCCTGCTGCACCAGAAATGGATGCATTATTTGCAACAACAAACCCAAATGCACCTGATGTAAATAAATAACGTACCATTTGCTCACGTGTTGGATTAAGTTTATTTTTCACAGCAAAAAGAGTTCCGGGTACACAACCTGCACTACCAGCTGTCGGTGTCGCACAAATTGTTCCCATAGCTGCATTCACTTCGTTTGTGGCTACTGCTTTACTTACCGCATCCATTAAAATGTCTCCAGATAACGGTTCATGATTTTGCATATATTTCTGGATTAATACTGCGTCTCCACCTGTAAGACCAGAGTGTGATTGAACGCCTTTCAGACCATCTTCAATGGCTTTTTCCATAACGTCTAAGTTTTTCTCCATTTGGCCATAGACTTCTTCAAAGGACATATCCTTTACATTCATCTCTTGGCGTATCATCAATTCAGAGATTGATATATTTTCACTTTCACAAAGTTCCACCATTTCAGCTACATTTCGAAAAAGTATTTTCACTCAAAATTCCCCCTTATTCCACTACTTTAGCTACTTGCAATATATTGTCAAATGCTTCAAGTTCTTTTAACACGTCATCCGAGACATTTTGGTCAACTTCGATCACCATTAGCGCTTCTTTCCCAACTTCCTTACGGGAAACTTCCATATGACCAATGTTTAACTCATGCTTGGCAAGCGCCTGTGTAACAGTAGCGATAGCTCCAAAACGGTCATTGTGCATTACTAAAATCGCTGGATGTTCACCTGATAGACGAAGCTCAAAGCCATTTAATTCTGTAATTTCAGCCTTTCCACCACCGATAGAGATTCCAACAAGTTCGATGTCACTGTCATCATCACCAATACGCACGCGAGCAGTATTAGGGTGATCGGTGTGAGCATCCTCTTCATGGAACTGTACTTTAATACCCTTTTCTTTTGCTACTTCTAATGAATTACTAATTCGTGGATCATATGTGTCGTAATCTAATATGCCTCCCATTAAGGCTACATCTGTACCGTGACCTTTGTATGTCTTAGCAAAAGATCCATATAAATGAATCTTCACCCACTTCGGCTCTCTGCCAAATAAAGAGCGCGTTACTCGACCAATACGTGCAGCACCTGCTGTATGGGAACTAGAAGGTCCAATCATAATAGGACCAATAATATCAAAAACGGATTTGTATTTCATTATGTCACCATCCTCTTCTCCATCATCAATTCTATATTTATTTTTGTAAACGCATTCATTCTTTTAAAATAGCATAAAACTTTAACCATATCTATTATAACAAAAATCATCTCTTTCGAATAATGGTTGATAAATTCCTAAAAAGTTCTTATAATAAACTCTTGTGGATTAGGTGCAATCGCTTCATTGGTGATTTCACATAATCGGGCGGGAGAGGGCTACAATTGAACGAGGATTGCAAATGAAACAACAGAACCTAGATCCAACAGGTCATTCTGTTCGTAAGGATATAACTGCAGGACTCATCGGCTATTTAACAACGGTTTACATTGTCGCTGTGAATAGCTCGATTTTAAGCGAAGCAGGTGTATCGGTTCAAAATGCAATGATCGCGACGATTCTAGCAAGTTTTGTAGGATGTGTGCTACTGGGACTATGGGCAAACGCACCAATGATTTTAATTCCCGGAATGGGAGTTAATGCATTGTTTGCGTATTCCATTGTTCAAGGAGCAGGGCTCACCTTCCAAGAAGGATTAGGTGTTGTATTGGTATCCTCCGTCTTATTTATCATTGTCGCTATGACAAAACTAGGCGGATGGCTCCAAACGGCCATACCTGATAGCCTTAAGCATGCCATTACAGTCGGACTCGGCTTTTTCTTAACACTAATCGGGTTAGAAAAAGGTGGTCTCGTTGTAAGAGGTGAACATTCTCTTATCGAATTAGGAGACCTCACTTCACCTATTGTAATGGTAAGTCTACTGACTCTAGGAATCGGAATTTTTCTTTTTGTCAAAAACGTGCCTGGCCACTTCTTAATTACGATGGCTTCCGGAACGTTACTGGCCTATATGTTTGGTGTGTTAGACGGAAAAACAGGTGTCAATATGAACTTAGATGTTCAGTGGGCATTCATGCCATCCTTCTCAGCTATTGATGAACTAGCGTTTTGGATGGGCGTATTTCCATTAACGATCGTTCTTGTGTTTGAAAATATGGGACTCATTAACGGTCAGTTAAGCATGCTAAATCAACAAGATAAATTCCGTAAATCGTTCAAGTCCACTGCATTCTCAGCCTTAACTTGTGCATTCTTCGGGACGTCACCAACCGTTTCTTCTGCAGAAAGTGCAGCGGTAATTGCATCAGAAGGCAAATCTGGAAAGGCATCGATTACCACAGGAGTTCTTTTCCTGGTAACGATTTTATTCATTCCATTTATCTCATGGATTCCTTCGATGGCCATTAGTCCTATTCTAATTATTGTAGGGGCTTTAATGGTTCAGAATATCCGTCATATTTCACTAGAGGATCTGTCTGAAGCGATTCCTGCTTTCTTGATTATGGTGATGATTCCGTTTACGTATAGCATTGCGGATGGAATGGCATTCGGATTTATTGCTTACCCTATTGTGAAGTTCGCAATTGGGAAGAAAAAAGAAATCTCTGTGCCTATTGTCATCATTGCATGCATGTTTTTAGCTGAGTTTATTATGAAGTCAATTGGATATTGATCTGAAAAAAGCCGCTTAGACACAAGCGGCTTTTTGTATGGGAGAGAAATGAAAAACAGGTGATCTTCCTTTATAGCACCTTTAATGGAAGAATTGGCTTCGAGATAAAGTGCGTATGGTTTCGTTGCTTTTGTGCAGATCGGCGGGCTGTGGAACGGGTTGCTTTCCTGCGGACGAAGCGCCGACCCTCCTCGTTCGCGAGCTCTCTGCGGGGTCTCGTCACTCCGTTCTTCCCCTGGAGTCAACCCGTTTCACTGACCGCAACAAATCACTTAACAGCAACGGACTCCTCTCAATTTCAAGTCTTCAACAATCCTGCCATATTGCTGAATACACAAAAAATGCCTGCAAGCTTTCGCTTGGCAGACATTTTATAGATAAGTCTTATTCAACTGAAAAGATGAAAGAATAGATCGGCTGGTTCCCTTTGTGGACTTCAACCTCTAAGTCTTCAAAGTTTTCCTCTAAGAAAGCTTCTAAAGCTTCAACCTCTTCCGTTGTAGCTTCTTCACCTTGTAGAATCGTAAGGATTTCATCTTCCTCTTCATCAATCATGTCAGATAAAAGAGCTTTGGCTGCTTCTAGTTTTTCTTTATGAGTGATAGAGATCTTTCCATCTTTAATCCCCATAAAGTTCCCCTCTTCGATATCCATACCATCGATTTGGGTATCACGAACAGCATACGTTAACTGACCTGTCTTCACAGCACTTGCTGCTTCTTGCATGCTTTCAGAATTGTCATCAATTGATACTTCAGGATTGAAAGCTAATAATGCACTCATTCCCTGAGGTACCGTTTTCGTAGGAACAACCGTTACATTATCCTCAGCAAGATCAGCAGCTTGTTCAGCAGCCATAATAATGTTCTTGTTGTTTGGTAAAAGAATCACGTTTTTAGCATGCGCTTCTTGAATGGCTTCTGTTAAATCCTGAGTACTTGGATTCATCGTTTGGCCACCTTCAATAACAACCGTAGCCCCTAGGCTTTCGAACATTTCTTTAATGCCTGATCCCATAGCAACAGTAACAATAGCGTAGTCCGCTTTTTCTTGTGATTTTGGCTGGGACTTTTTCTGTTCTCCCACGATAGAAGTGTGTTGTTCACGCATGTTTTCAATTTTCATGTTAATTAAGCTACCGAAACGTTGTCCCAGATTCATTGCATCACCTGGATGTTCAGCGTGAACATGTACTTTTACAAGTTCATCATCTGAAACAACTAATAAAGAATCCCCTATTTCACTTAATTCATTACGGAATGTATCTTCGTCAAATGGGTTCTCTTGTAATTTTTCATCTTCAAACTTAACCATGAATTCTGTGCAGTAACCGAACTCGATCTCTGACGTATCCATGAAGTCTTGTGCTAATTTGTGGTGTTCAGCGTTAACCATCTCATCCATTGAAGGAGTAGATTCAGCACTTTCAGGAAGTTCTTCTCCCTTAAGATTAGCTAAAAACCCTTCATAGATCGTTACTAATCCTTGGCCACCACTATCAACTACGCCTACTTCTTTTAAAACAGGTAGTAGCTCTGGTGTTCGTTTTAAAGAAGCATTCGCATGTTTAAGTACATCTTCCATGAAGTCAATAATATCTTCATGGTCTTCAGCAGCTTTTTGAGCTGCTTCAGCAGAATCTTTTGCAACAGTTAGAATCGTTCCTTCTACAGGCTTCATAACAGCTTTATACGCTGTCTTCACACCTGCATCAAATGCTTCAGCTAGATCAGCAGTTGTAATGGTTTGTTTGTCTTCAACTGCCTTTGAAAATCCGCGGAACAACTGAGACAAAATGACTCCAGAGTTCCCACGCGCTCCCATTAATAATCCTTTGGCAAAGCTTTTTGCTACTTCTCCAACATGATCATTTTGAACATTACGAACCTCATTAGCTCCTGAGGTCATAGATAAATTCATATTCGTTCCTGTATCACCGTCTGGCACAGGAAACACATTGAGAGCGTCGATCATTTTTGCATTATTCGTTAAATGGTGTGCTCCTGAGAGTACCATTTGGGCAAATGTTGCTCCATCTAACGTACGTGTCGTCACTCCAGCTTCCTCCTTCATTTCAACCTTGATCCCTATTCTTCGTCTTTGGCCACACGAACTCCTTGAATATAAATATTAACGGAGTCCACAGATAAACCAACTGTTTGATTTAAGGTGTATTTTACTTGGGATTGCACATTATGCGCTACCTCTGAGATCTTTGTTCCATAGCTTACAATAATGTACATATCGATATGTACAGATTCTTCCTCTTGGCGAACAATTACACCTCTAGAAAAATTCTCTTTACGAAGAATTTCGGCTATGCCGTCTTTCAATTGGTTCTTTGAAGCCATCCCTACAATGCCGTAGCATTCTACAGCAGCTCCCCCTGCGACGGTAGCGATCACATCATTTGTGATGGTTACATGACCATAGTTTGTATTTAAATCGATGGACATAAGTATCCTCCTTCGTTCTTCTTAAACTTAAGGTCATTTTACTATAAGCTCTTCATTTTTAAAAGTTTTATCCGTTTTATACCTATGCATGTACAGAAAAACCCCTTATTACAATGAATCAAAACCCTTAGTCTGTCAAGTTTATTTTCTTGATATATTTTGTATGAATCCTTGAAAAAGTATGAGCGATATGATAAATTGTATAAGTATTTGAAGACATACAAGAAAGCTTTATATGCAAGTAGGAGGGAAAAAGTATGAGCCGTAAATGTGAAATCACAGGTCGTAAAACAACTTCTGGAAACCACCGTTCACACGCGATGAATGCGAATAAACGTAAGTTCAAATCAAATGTACAAAAAGTACGTGTTATGATTGACGGAAAGCCACAAAAGGTTTACGTTTCAACTCGCGCATTGAAATCTGGTAAGGTTCAACGCGTTTAATCATAAACGCTGCAAAAAAAGCACCCATCATTGGGTGCTTTTTTTGTTTCATAATCTTTCAGATGACTGTAATAATAGCATGGTGTAAACAACGTAGACCGTTGTTAGTTCTTCTTAAATGTGCCCATAACTACGCGTACAAAACCACCAATAAAGCGTGGGAGTTTAATTGTATAGAACTTCATTCGTTCCCCCTCCTCTACCATACTGTGACCAAGAATTTATTAGATGATAGCCAGGATCTACATTGATACCTCATTTACATCTCGGCTCTTTACAAGTAATAGTATGCCTTCATCAAATGAAAAAGTACCTTTTTCTGAAATAAGCTTATTCGAAATACATAAAGTCGAGCCCCATGGTACATCTTTATTCTCTAGAGGATAGTAGAAACCTTCCAATGTTATTCCTTTAACCGCAGGTGTAAATGGGATAAAGGAGATATTCGGATACAGATCATCATATTCTACTATATGAGTTCCTGCCTTCCTTAATTCAACCCAATTTCCTTTGTCGATAACTATCCCTCGAATCCCTTTCTCTTCAAGGGGATAAAGAAGTTGCAAATTAATTAATCCATGATCCATGCGTCCACCCGTTACACCAAACAAATATAAAATATCTGGTTGATAGGAGTATGCTTTTTGCAAGGCTATTTCAAGGTCTGTCTCATCTTTCTCAGAAGGATGCTCTTCAAAATGCAGAGCTTTCTCTTTTATATGAGCTTTTTCTTCAGTAGTCACGGAGTCAAAATCTCCTACAGCTTCTGTAGGCTGAATACCTTGACTTAATAAAACATGAGCCCCTCGATCTGCTCCTATCCAAAGAACATTTTCATCAAAAAGATTTAAATCAGGAATGGCTTCTTCAGGTCCTCCACCCACAATCGCTACTTTCCTCATACAAACACCTACCTTACAATCATTACAAAAAACTGCCTTTCTATAAAAGGCAGTTTTTCTTATTACTTATCATTTAAAATATCTTGAATAGCCTTTCCGCGATCTTCTTGTTTAAATACAGCACTACCTGCTACAAGTACATCAGCACCTGCATCGATACATCTTTTCGCTGTACCTTTTTTAACTCCTCCGTCGATTTCAATTTCAAAGGAGAGTCCGAGTTCTTTACGCCAAGAAGAGACCTGTTCAATTTTCGGAACAACTGAATCAATAAAGGATTGTCCACCAAAACCAGGGTTTACAGTCATTAGAAGAACAAGATCTACATCAGCCAAAATAGGTTTAATAAGCTCAGCTGGTGTAGCAGGATTAATCACGACTCCAGCCTTCACACCGTAGCTCTTTATCAACTGAATCGTTCTATGCAAGTGAGGACACGCCTCTTGATGGACTGTTATAATATCTGATCCTGCTTTAGCAAACTGTTCAATATATTGATCTGGATTTTCAATCATCAAATGGACGTCTAAAGGTAAATCGGTTATCGGACGGATCGATTCGACAATAAGAGGTCCAATTGTAATGTTAGGTACAAAGTGGCCATCCATGACATCTACATGAATATAATCACTACCGCCTCGTTCAACATCCTTTATTTCTTCACCTAGTTTGGAAAAGTCCGCGGAAAGAATTGATGGTGCAATCTTTGTCATATGTTAATACCTCGGCTTTCTGTTCTGTATTTCCTCTAAAAATTGTAGATAATGCTCATATCGGTATTCCGGAATATCTCCATTTTGCACAGCTTCTTTTACAGCGCACTTCGGCTCTTTTTTATGCAAGCAACCACGAAACTTACAATACTCTCCGTACTTTCTCATCTCAGGAAAACAGTCAGGCAGTTCATCATATTCAAGCGTTTGAAACTCTAACGAACTAAAACCAGGAGTATCAGCTACAAGCCCTCCATACATATCAATTAACTCGACATGACGCGTTGTATGCTTTCCTCGTCCAAGACTTTTAGAGATATCATTCGTTTCAAGGTCTAATTGAGGTTTTAACGCATTTAGCATTGAAGATTTCCCTACCCCTGACTGACCAGCTATGACAGTTACTTTCCCCTTTAAATAAGAGGATACTTCATGCAAGCTGTCTTCCACTTTCGATGACCCTACCACTACTTGATATCCAAGCGCCTCATAATCTTTCTTATATGTTTCTATAGAAGTTCGGCCTTCTTCACTTAATAAATCCATTTTAGTCAGAACAATAATCGGTTCAATGTTCATAGATTCAATAAGTACTAAGAAACGATCCAGTAAAAGTGGCTTGAAATCAGGTTCTACGACAGAGGCTACGATAATCGCCTGATCTATATTAGCTATTGGTGGTCGAACGAGTTCATTTTTCCTAGACTGAACATCAAGGATATACCCCTCTTCGTTTTGATCCATTTCAAATGTAACGTCATCTCCAACTAAAAGCGTAATTTTCTTTTTACGAAAGTTCCCTCTTCCTTTACATTGATAAACAGAACCTTCTGATTGTACATAATAAAAGCCGCTTAACGATTTTATAATTTTACCGATTGGCATTTACTCATTTTCACCTTCTTCATATGGTACAACTTCCTCTTTTACAACGGTATCATCAAGCATCACTTTATAACGAGCTTCTCCTCCTGCTGGGATCGTCAAGTTTAAGTTGTATTGTGTGTTCTCCGTAATTTTTTCTTTCTTTGCAACTTCAGTGATGTCTCGATTCATATCACCTATATAGATTTTCACATTGTGTTTCTTAGGTTTTTCTTTATCATCTTCATCTTGATTTTCATTGACTCTTACCGTAAACGTTACAACTTTATTTACAGGAGGTTGCTCTTTCATTCCTTTTGAAACCCATACTTCCACTTCAGTTCCAGGTGTAACTTGTGCATATGGTTCAGGCTTCTGTCGAATGACCTCTCCTTCAGGTACTGTTTCAGAAAACTCATACTTTGTTTCTTTTAAAGAAATATTATTCGTTTCTCCAATTACTCTATATACTTCTTCTAAAGTTTTCCCTGTTAAATCACGTAGAGTGACTTTCTTAGGACCATCACTCACTTCAAAGATGACTGTTGTATTCTCTGGAATGACCATCTCCCCAGGGGCAGGCTCAGTCTGTCGAATAATTTCACCCTTTGGTACATCCGGATTATTCATGGTGTATTTAATAACTGAATATCCTTTGCCTTCAAGTAGCTTCTTGACTTGTGAGAATGTTTGTCCCACATAATCTTCAAATTTCACTCTCTCTTTTCCTAAGCTTGAAAAGATCGTGACCCTTGCACCTTCTTTTATCGTAGTACCAGCTGAAGGATCTGTTTTAATAACATAACCTTCCTTCACGTCGTTGGAATGAATGGATTCACGCTTAACTTCAAGGTTTTGCTCACTGAGTTTTTCATATGCATCTGCGTATTCCATACCTGATACATCTTCAACTTGTACATCTTTAGGAATTAGTAACTTTGGCAAGAAGAATAACCCGACAATACCCGCTGCCACAACAAATAAAAGCAAGCCTATTAACCAGGGTTTCCATCGAAAGCCCTTCTTTTCTTTCTTTTCCTTCTTAAGGGCTGAATGATCTGTATTATGAATGATGGTCTCGTCCTTAGCCCCATCTTCTTTATACATATCGTTTGTTATCACTGGAATTGCCTTTGTAACTTCCTCATCTTCTGGAACAGGTATAACAAACTTCTCTTCATTTTGACGAGATGGATGAAGGGCTGTTTCTAAGTCTTCTACCATGTCATGGACGTCGTTATATCGGTGAAATGGATCCTTAGCTGTTGCTTTTAATACAACATTCTCAACGCTTTGAGGAATGTCAGGATTCCACCGTTTTAATGAAGGGGTTTCACTTTGCAAGTGTTTTAAAGCAATAGAAACAGCCGATTGACCCGAAAACGGCAATCTCCCTGTAAGCATCTCAAACATAACAATACCAATTGAGTATATATCCGATTTCTTTGTTGCCATACCTCCACGAGCTTGCTCAGGAGACAAATAATGAACGGAACCTAGAACAGAATTCGTTTGTGTTAAAGATGTAGCACTTAGCGCCATTGCAATACCGAAGTCTGTTACTTTTACTTGTTTATGTTCATCAATTAAGATGTTTTGTGGCTTAATGTCCCGATGAATAATATCGTTGTCATGTGCATGTGTAATAGCAGCAGTAATCTGTTTAGTAATTTCCAATGATTCTTCAACTTCAAGTGGACCATATGTTTGTATGTATTGTTTCAAGGTCATCCCGTCTACATATTCCATCACCATGTAATAAATATGTTCCTCTTCGCCAACATCATAAATATTGACGATATTCGGATGTGATAAACTAGTAGCTGAATGGGCTTCGCGCCGAAAGCGAGCAATAAATTCATCATCGTTTGCATATTCTAAACGTAACACTTTGATCGCTACATCTCGATTCAGAATCGTGTCCCTCGCTACATAAACGTTTGCCATGCCCCCGCCACCAATAGTTTCACGAATCTCATAGCGATCATTCAGTAAATGGCCATTGAGCATTAGGATGCACCTTCTTCCATTGGCTCATCATAATGCACAAGAACTAATGAGATGTTATCCTCTCCGCCTCGTTCATTAGCGAATTGGATAAGCTTCTCAGCTGCTTGCTCAAGAGGTAATGGTTCTTCAACAAATTCAATTAATTCATCGTCTGACATTTTATTAGATAGCCCGTCCGAGCAAAGTAACAACTTATTATCCTCTGTCCATCCTATTGTCTTAACATCCACACTTGTTTCTTCTTCTGTTCCGAGAGCTTTCAATAACACATTTTTACGAGGATGATGCTCTGCATCCTGTGTCGATATTTGCCCTGTACGAACGAGTTCATTTACTAATGAATGGTCTTCAGTAATTTGTTTGAACCCAAATTCATTATCAAGATAACAACGACTGTCACCAATATGGGCAACGGTAACAAATTCATCCGTTCCTATTGAAGCAACGATAGTCGTCCCCATTCCCTGACATTCTTCATTTTCTAAAGCATGTTGGAATACTTCTTTATTAATTTCCTGAATTTGCTCATTTAACCATTTTTCTGCATCATCAGGAGTTTCAATCTTTTCAGCTTCCAGCCATCTTTTATGTATAGAAGTTGTTGCAATATTACTTGCAACATCACCAGCCCGATGACCACCCATGCCATCAGCCACAACAGCTAAAAACTGATCGTGTTGATTGAAAAAGATTCCCCCTGCATCTTCGTTATGGCTACGAACTTGACCTTTGTCTGTTAAAAAATAGCCATTCATGGTTTCACCTCGTCTCTTTCTTACGTTCCAAAGCACGTCACTTTCCACAAGTATTCCTAACTTTACTATAGGGTGGATTTCTCCTACTTCCATAATTACCACAGAGGCTACACGTTCTCCTGCATCACCGCAAGCTTTTTGTACTTTTCTTTCGTACATATGTGAACGTATAGCCTCTTTTCTGATATAAAACTCTTCATCTAGTTTATCATGAAGTACTTCAATAAGGGTTGAACAATTTATTTCAGAACCTTCAACCCGTGCCTATTTTATTAGTTTCACTAGGATTGTTATGCCTTTTTCTTCAATCTAGTTAAAAAGAAACCGTCTGTATCAAAATCCTGAGGGAATAATTGCAATCCCCATTGCGTAATGCCCGGTAAATCTTGAGCTTCTTCAGGAAGTTCATCGAAAAATGCTTGATCCACCTCATACTCAGGATGGTCCTCCAGAAATTGTTGGATACGCTTTTCATTTTCTTCATGGTCAACTGTACACGTACTATAAACCAATTTCCCATTTTCTTTTAGCAATGAACTCACAGCATCTAGCAGTTCTCCCTGTATGTTAGATAGAGCTAAAATATCATCTGTTGTTTTAGAGTATTTAATATCAGGTTTACCACGGACAACCCCAAGTCCAGAGCAAGGTGCATCCAGTAAAATGCGGTCAAAAGTGTTTTCTTCATGCATGGAAGGTAAGTTACGACCGTCAGCCTGTTTAGCTGTAATGTTTTCAAGCCCAAGTTGTTCTGCTTTATTTCGAACAAGCTTTACTTTCTTCTCATGAAGATCATAAGCAAACACTTCACCCGTATCGTTTAGCTTTTCAGCAATATGAGTAGCCTTACCACCTGGTGCTGAACAAGCATCTAATACTTTCATATCAGGTTTCAAATCCATCATTTCGCCAACGAGCATAGAACTCTCATCCTGAATTGTAACAAAACCTTGTTGAAATAAAGCATGATTGACGATATTCCCTTTAAAAATAAGAATTCCTTGAGGAGATAATATTGATGGTTCACAATCGAAGCCATCTTGCTGTAAGCGATCGATAACCCTTTCTCTTGTTGCTTTCATAGGGTTTATACGAACACTCATCGTTGGACGTTGCAAGTTTTGATGACACATGCTCTTCGTTTCTTCCATGCCATACATCTCAATCCAACGTTTCACAAGCCATAATGGATGACTCGTTTCCACAGCTAATCTTTCTACAGGATCTTCGATAGAATCAAGTGAAGGAAGCCCTTTGCGTTGAACATTACGCAAAATGCCATTCACCATAGACACGATTCCTTTGTGCCCACGTTTCTTTGAAATCTCAACCGCTTCATTTATAACAGCATGATCTGGCACACGTTCGAGATACACCATTTGATAGACTGACATATAAAGAAGCCAAAGCACCCATGGCTTTAGCTTACTTTTCTTTTGAACAAAGGGTGTAATATAAAAGTCTAATGTATGTTTGCGTTGGATGGTCCCATAGACAATTTCCGTTAACAAAGAAGTGTCACGATTGCTTAGACCTCTCTTTTCAATTGCTTGGTTAATAAGGAGGTGACTATACCCACCTCCATCTCCAACTCGTGTTAAAATATCCAATGCTGCATTTCGTAATGCCATATTACTCATCGTCTTCTCCTAACATTTCACCAAGGTAAAGGGCTTGTCCAGCTCCTCTTAAAAAGGAACCAGCGTCCATACGTTTCTTACCTGAAGGTTGTAAATCCGTAATTTTTATGCCTTTGTGATCACCACAAAGCACAACAAACCCATCTTCATAGATACGGACAACCTCACCTGGTCTACCATCAAAGTTCTCATCAATCTTTTGTCCCCACCAAACTTTCATAGGCTTACCATTCCATTTCGTGAAGGCAACAGGCCATGGGTGAAGGCCACGAATATGATTGTAGTTCGTCCAAGCATCTTTAGACCAATCAATTTCCTCTTGCTCACGTTTAATATTGGAAGCAAACGTCACCTTGGATTCGTCTTGTTTAACAGGCTCAATTTCACCGTTCAGAAGTGAAGGTAACGTTTCACTTAGAAGCTCTGCACCTGCTGCTGCCAGCTTATCATGAAGGGTTCCAACATGGTCTTGATCTTCTATTTCAACAGATTTCTGAGACAGAACATCACCTGCATCTAAAGCTTCAACCATATACATGATTGAGATGCCTGTTTCCTTCTTCCCTTGTAAAATAGAATAATGGATCGGAGCGCCGCCTCTTAATTCTGGTAATAAGGAAGCGTGGACGTTAATACATCCATACTCTGGTCCATCTAATAGGTCTTTCGGCAAAATTTGTCCAAAAGCAGCAGTTATGATTAAATCAGGCTCATATGCTAATACGTCCTCATATTCATGTTTGATCTTTTCTGGTTGTAATACAGGAATATCATGATGCTTCGCTTCTACTTTTACTGGTGGAGGTGTCAGCTCTCGTTTTCTTCCTTTTGGTCGATCCGGCTGTGTAACAACGGCTACAACATGATAGCCATCTTTAATTACTCTTTGAAGAACAGGTACGGCAAAATCCGGCGTACCCATAAACACGATGCGTTTCATCCGGATATCTCACTCCTTACATTAGCTGGTATGGTTGAAAATCAATCGTAATTTGTAAATCATTGTTTTGTATAGCATCTTCATGTATTTGAAACAGTCGATTCATAATTTTTAACAACGATGGTTCATCTCTATATTTTATCATGCATTGATATCGATATCTATCCTTGATCCGTGTCAAAGGCGATGGTGTCGGGCCAAGTATAATTGAGTTGTCCGATAAATGGTTCCGTAAATACTGACCCATCTGCTTCGTAATATCCATCGTGTACATCTGATTTGGATGAGATACGGTGAGAAGCACTAAAAAATAATAAGGTGGATATTGAAACATCTTTCTCATTTGCATTTCTTTCAAGAAAAATGCGTCATAATCATATTGGCTCGCGAGCTCAATGCTATAATGTTCTGGTGTATAGCTTTGCACAATAACTTCACCAGGTAGCTTGTGACGTCCCGCGCGTCCACTTACTTGCGTTAATAGCTGGAACGTTTTTTCAGATGAACGGAAGTCAGGTAAATGCAGTAAAGCATCGGCTGCTAACACCCCTACTAATGTGACGTTAGCAAAGTCTAACCCTTTTGCAATCATTTGTGTTCCAAGTAATATATCTGCTTCCTGATTTGCAAATTGAGTCAACAAACGTTCATGGGCACCTTTTCTTCTTGTTGTATCGACATCCATCCGAATAATTCTTGCCTCAGGAATTAGCTGTCCTAATGATTCTTCTACCTTTTGTGTACCCGTACCAAAATAACGAATGGAATCACTCTCACAAGAAGGGCAAATGGTAGGCATGGCTTCTTCATAAGAGCAATAGTGACATTTTAACCGTTCGCTTCGGCGATGATATGTTAAAGCAATATCACAATGCGGACATTCCATAACATGACCACAATCTCTACACATTACAAATGTCGAATAGCCACGTCTATTTAAAAACAAGACCACTTGTTCCCCTTTTTGGATGCGGTCTAATATTTTTTCGTGTAGAACATGTGAAAACATTGATCTATTGCCTGCACGCAGTTCTTCTCGCATATCAACCTTCTCTACTTCAGGCATCGCTTGTTCATTCATACGCTTCTTTAGGCTCAAGAGCTTATAGACGTCCTTCTTTGCTCTTGCGAAAGATTCTAATGTAGGGGTAGCACTTCCTAGTACAACAGGACAATGGTGGTGTTCCCCTCTTTTAATCGCCACATCTCTTGCGTGATAACGAGGATAATCCTCTTGTTTGTAGCTCGATTCATGCTCTTCATCAATAATAATAATACCGACATTTTCAAAAGGAGCGAAAATGGCAGAACGAGCTCCTACAACCACTTGAACTTCTTTTCGTTGTACTTTACGCCACTCATCATATTTTTCACCGTAAGAAAGGGCACTGTGCAGCACAGCAACCTTAGAACCAAACCTACCTTTAAACCTTTCCACCATTTGAGGTGTAAGAGCAATTTCAGGCACAAGAACAATCGCTTCTTTCCCTTTGTCTATCACCTTTTGAATGGATTGTAAGTACACCTCTGTCTTACCACTACCTGTCACACCATGTAATAGAAATGTGTGGTGTTCTTTATGTTCAATCGATTGTAAAATGGGTTCAATGGCTCCCGCTTGTTCTTCTGTTAAATCAAATGGTGTTGTTCGCTCATACTCCCGATCTTGGTATGGGTCACGGTATACCTCTTTATGAACTTCTTCGAGAAGACCTTTTTCTATTAAAGGTTTTAGAGAAGCTGTTGTAGTCGATAAAACCTCTAATAGCTTTCTCCGGTGTACTTCTTCTGTATTCTCTAAAAAGTAGGAAAGGATCAACCTTTGCTTTTTAGCACCTTTAGAAAGGTCTTCATAAGCCTCTTCTAATTTCATAACATCTACAGCGGGGGCTATAAATGTTTCCGTCTTTTTGGTTTCTCGACCTTTAACTTTGTATTGAACCTCTAACAGACCGTCCTGAATTCCTTTTTGAACCTGCCTATAAGAAACAGTAGACTCTTGTAAATCCTCATAAGAAATAACCGCTCTTCCTGCGAAAAGCTTAGCTAGTTCATCATTTAGTTCTTCCTCTTCAGCAAGTAGCCACAACTCTTTTTTATATTTTGCCTTAAGTACTTGAGGAAGCATGGCTTGAAAGGCAGTTATGTATAGACATAGCGTCGTTTCAGAAATCCATTTACCCAAATCAATGAGTTCGTTTGTAAGGACCGGGGTGAAATCCATAACATCGACAATATCTTTCAATTTATCTAATTTGGTCTCACCCGTCACATCAATCACAAACCCCATAATTTTTCTAGGGCCAAAAGGAATCACAACCCGCATCCCTCGTCCCACAACAGATTCCAGATGTTCAGGGATACGATAATCGAAAAGACGGTTTGTTTGACTTGTTGGCACATCAACTATGACACGAGCTATCTTCACTTCTGAACATCCTTTAAATCATCCAATATACGATGCAAAATTTCATAAGCTACTTCGTCCTTTGATAAAAGTGGATAGTCTTTTTGTTCACCCTGTCTGTTCAGATAGCTTACGATATTTGTATCGCCTCCAAACCCTGCACCTTCTGATGAAATATTGTTTACAACGATGGCATCAAGATTTTTCTTTTCTAACTTTTGTTTTCCGTAAAGATAAGGATCTTGCGTTTCTGCAGCAAAACCTACTAAAAACTGATGTTGTTTCCTTTCGCCAAGCGCTTTTAAAATATCCTGAGTACGCTCCATTTCAATCACAAGGTTTCCGTCTTTTTTCTTCATCTTCTGATCATAAGTATGTTTTGGTTTATAATCCGCAACTGCTGCTGCTTTTATAATGATGTCCTGTTCTTCGTAATGTTCTAAAACACGTTCATACATTTCATGAGCTGAATGGACTTGAATAACGTTAACTCCTTTTGGAGGATCCAAGTTTGTCGGTCCAGAGACCAAAATAACTTCTGCACCTAATAAAGTTGCTTGTTTTGCGAACGCATAGCCCATCTTCCCTGAAGAGTGGTTTGTAAAAAAGCGCACAGGATCGATTTCTTCATGAGTAGGTCCTGCTGTAATCAGCACACGCTTACCTTTTAACAAAGACGATGATTCCTCAGACTTTTCTAAAACACTCACAATAGTTTCAGGCTCTTCTAATCGACCTTTTCCAACATATCCACATGCTAGATAGCCATCACCTGGTTCAATAAAACGATACCCAAAGCTTTCTAGTCGTTTAAGGTTATCCTGTACAGCCTGGTGAGCATACATATGTACATTCATAGCAGGTGCTACATATACAGGTGCAACTGATGCCAGTAATGTTGTCGTTAGCATATCATCTGCGATACCATTTGCAACTTTACCAAGTAAATTTGCTGTAGCAGGAGCTAACACAATTAAATCAGCCCAATCTGCAATATCAATGTGTGCGATTTGCTCAGGTATCTTTTCATCAAATGTATCCGTATAGACCGGATTTCGTGATAGCGCTTGAAAGGTTAGAGGGGTTACGAACTCCTGTGAACTCTTTGTCATCACCACAGTTACATTCGCACCAGCCTGAACAAGCTTACTAGTTAATGCACAAGCTTTATAGGCCGCGATCCCACCTGACACCCCTAGTAATACATTTTTTCCTTTAAGCATATTTAGTCGCTCCTATTCTGATTAAGAAATACTACATAAGGATCCATATATAATTCGGTCTGATCCTTTGGTGTGCCCCCAACAAACAAAAATAACAACCTGAGTAGGTTGTTATTCTGCGTCTTCATCTACGGAGTAGTATAGTTTCCCTTGATTCACTTCTTCAAGAGCAATACCAACATACTTTTCTGAATCATAATCCTCAATAAGATACTTTTTCGTTTCTTGCATTTGTCGCGCACGACGTGCAGATAACGTAACTAACGTATACTTGGAATTAATATTTTGCATTAACTTATCAATGGATGGTTCTAACATCATTATTCATCACGCTCCAATGCTTTTTTATACTGAATCGCAACACGCTCACGCTTGCAATGTTCACTACGAACAATGGACTGGACCGTTTGAACAGCCGTGTCAACTTGGTCGTTAACGACTACGTAATCGTAGTAGTCCATCATTTCGATCTCCTCTTTCGCAGCTGCTAAGCGATTCGTAACTAAGTCTTCTGTTTCAGTACCTCTACCGATGATACGATCTTTTAAATCCTCTAAACTTGGTGGGATTAAAAAGACAAATACACCTTCTGGGAAGTTTTCTTTTACTTGAAGAGCACCTTGAACTTCAATTTCTAAAAATACGTCATTCCCAGCATCTAGTTGTTGCTGAACGTATTCTTTAGGTGTTCCGTAATAGTTTCCCACGTATTGGGCATATTCAATCAATTGTTTATTCGCAATTAGATCTTCAAATTCCTCTTTTGTTTTAAAGAAATAATCTTCTCCATCAACTTCACCTTCACGTGGAGGGCGTGTTGTCATGGAAATGGAATATTTTAAATCCGTATCTTTTTCAAATAACGATTTACGAACCGTTCCTTTCCCTACACCAGATGGTCCAGAGAGTATAAATAAAATGCCTTTCTCATCAATCACAATAATGCTCCTACCCTTCCTCTGACATGTCCTCGTGACTAATCACTCGACCTCCAACTGTCTCAGGTTGAACAGCCGATAAGACAACATGATCACTATCAGTAATAATAACCGCGCGGGTACGGCGGCCATATGTAGCATCTACCAGTTTATTATTGTCACGTGCCACCGTAATAATCCGCTTAATTGGTGCACTTTCTGGTGAAACGATCGAAATAATTCGATTTGCTGATACAACGTTACCAAATCCTATGTTGATTAGTCGTAAGCTCAAAATGGCTCCTCCTTCGATGTAATGCCAATACTATAATTATATGAAAAATTTTAAAGAAAACACAATCATTATTCAACATTTTGTACTTGTTCTTTTATTTTTTCTATCTCACTCTTTAATAATACAACCCATTCACTGATTTTTGCATCGGTTGATTTTGAGCCTACTGTGTTGGATTCACGGTTCATCTCTTGGACAATAAAATCTAATTTGCGTCCAATTGCCCCTTTATCATGTAAAGTTTGACGAAACTGATTGACATGACTAAACATGCGCGTGATCTCTTCTGCAATATCACCTTTCTCAGCAAGCAAACCAACTTCATGTATGATACGTGAGTCCTGATCTCGCAATTCTTCTTGGGTGTATTCCTCAATACGACTTTTGATGCGTTCTCTGGTTTCTTCAATGACAATATCCCGTCGAGATTCAAGATTTTCAACTGTGCTTTTAATTACAGACAATCTATTATCCATATCCTCTCGTAAGGCATGTCCTTCTTGTAATCGCATTTCACGAACTTGTTCAGTTGATTCTTTAACGGCTTCAAGAATTGCTATTTTCACTTGATCTTCATGTTCCTCTTGTTCTTGAACTGTAAACAAATCGTTCATTTCGGTTAAATTTTGAAAAGATACTTCACCTTGCAACTGATAGCGTTCTTGAGCTGTTTTTATTTGTGTAATGAATTGATCCATCAGATCCCAATCAACATTTAAAGTCCTGGTTGTCAGCCCTGAACCTTCAAGGGTAACATATACATCAACACGACCTCTTTGAAAATCCTTTTGAATAATTTTCTTGATTGAATCCTCTAAATATAAAAGTGACCGAGGCATCTTGGCAGACATATCTAAAAAGCGATGATTGACGGTTCGAATCTCAACTGTAATCGTTGTGTCATCCAGTTGTTTAATACTACGTCCATAGCCTGTCATACTTTTAACCATTCGTATCACTTCCGTTTCTATTCGGTTTTCTTATCTATAGGTAGTTTATCATGAAATTCAACACTTTACCTTTGTAAATCGTGTAATGATGAATTCAATGAATATTACAGTACCACAGAAAAAGAGCTGTCGCAAAAGCGAACAGCTCAAACTAACGTTATTTTTAATGCATTGGAAAGAAAACAAGCTGGATAAGGAACAGAAATCCAAATACATAGAGTAACCAATGAACTTGTTTTCCTTTTCCACTAACAAGTTTTAGTAACGGATATGTGATAAAGCCCATAGCAATACCTGTTGCAATACTTGAAGTTAGAGGCATCGTCAAAATAATGATGAAAGCTGGAAATGCCTCATCAAATGTTCTCCAGTCAACACGAGAAAGTCCCTCCATCATAAAACAACCCACAATGATTAACACAGGTGCTGTAATCGCAGATACGCCTGCAATCGCTCCTATGAATGGGGAGAAAAACATAGATAGGAAGAACAGTCCTGCAACAACAACCGATGTTAAACCTGTACGACCACCTGCTGTAACGCCTGATGTTGACTCAATGTAAGCCGTTGAAGGGCTTGTACCAAGTGTTGAACCAACTGTTGTAGCTACAGCATCTGCCATTAAAGCTGATTTCGCTTTCGGTAATTTACCATTTTTCATGAAGTTAGCTTGCTCGGCAACACCAATTAACGTCCCAGTTGTATCAAAAATCGTCACAAGAAGAAAAGCAAATACAACAGCAAATAACCCTTCTGAAAACACACCAGCTAGATTCATATCAAAAAATGTTGGCACAGGTGGTGCTGATACCACACCATCAAACTTAAGGTCCCCCATAAACATCGCAATAATAGCTGTTGCGATCATACCGAAGAATAGAGCTCCTTTAACGTTGCGTGCCATTAATGTAAGCGTAATAAATAAACCTACAATGGCGAGGATCGTAGTCGGTGCTTGCAAATCACCAAGCGTAACCATATTTGTCTCACTAGGAACAATAATCCCTGCAAACTTTAGTCCCAAAAAAGCTATAAATAGTCCAATACCTGATGTAATCCCAAACTTCAATGAATTAGGAATCGCTTCAATGAGCATTTCTCGGATATTCGTTAAACTTAAAGCGAGGAATAATACACCCGCAACAAATACGGCTCCAAATACAATATCATAAGAAAAGCCATTTTCCATTACGACCGTTACAAAATATGCGTTTAATCCCATTCCGGGTGCGATAGCGATCGGGTAGTTGGCGAGGAGTGCCATTAATCCAGTCCCGACAATCGCTGAAATAATTGTTGCCATAAATACTTGACCAGACGGCACACCTGCAGCGCTTAAAATAGCTGGGTTTACAACGATGATATAAAGCATGGTTAAAAATGTTGTAATACCTGCGTTCACTTCTGTACGGATGTTCGTGTTATTTTCTTGCAATCTAAAAAACTTATTCATGGTCAACACCTAACTTTTACGAATATTAATAACAAACAATTATTATAATATTCGCTTTTAGGTAGTTTTTCAATGGTTTTCTATGAAAAATCTTTGTAATTAGTATAAAAAGCTGATATCGAACATAAAAAAAGAGCTTGAATAAGTTCAAGCCCTTTTAAGCAAAATGCATTTAGTATTTAATCTCTTATTTTTTCGTATAGCCAAACAAAGCAGTAGGTATTGCACTTAGTGCTAGTATGAAGATCCAATCTCTAAAACCTAAATTCATTGTATGGAACACGTCTTGTAGTGGTTGATAATAAATAACAACCATAAGTAATAATATAGACGAAATAACTGCTCCTACAAGGTACAAGTTTGAAAAAGGATTTCTGGCAAAAACCGAACGATCACTACGGCAATCAAAAACATGAATAAGCTGTGCCATGACTAACGTAGTAAATGCAACTGTCTGACCATAACGTAAATGTTCAGGATCCCCTTGATACGCCAGCATAAATGCAATTAACGTCACGATTCCAATCATGAAACCACGGGAAATAATTTTAAAGCCAAGACCTCTTGAAAAAATTCCTTCTTTAGGGTTTCGAGGGGCGCGCTGCATAACGTTTCCTTCAGATTTATCCAACCCTAACGCCATGGCCGGTAAACCATCCGTAACTAGATTCACCCATAAAATTTGAACCGGAACTAGCGGTAAAGGAAGTGCTAACAACATGGCGAATAACATAACCAAAATTTCTCCAACGTTCGAAGCTAGTAAGTATCGAATAAACTTCCGTATGTTTTCATAGATGTTACGTCCTTCATGAATGGCAGATTTGATCGTTGCAAAGTTATCATCTAGTAATATGAGAGATGAAGATTCTTTCGCAACATCCGTCCCACTTCTCCCCATTGCAATACCTATATCACTCGCTTTAATCGCAGGCGCATCATTTACACCGTCGCCTGTCATCGCTACGACATGCCCTTGTTTTTGGAAGGCTTTCACAATACGTAATTTATGTTCAGGTGTTACACGAGCAAATACATAGACGTCATCAATGATATCTTCAAGTTCTGTTTGTGACATCGTGCTAAGCTGATTCCCTTCCAGAACCAAACCATCCTCTGGCATAAGGTTAAGGTCTAAGGCAATAGCTCGTGCTGTTTTGGCATGATCACCTGTTATCATGACCGTTTTAATCCCCGCTTCTTTACACTCTCGTATTGCTTGTTTCACTTCTTTTCGAGGTGGGTCGATCATCCCTGTGAGTCCTACAAAAACTAGATTCTTCTCTAATTCAAAATCTTTTAAGGAATCTGTCGGTTTTAAAGGTTTGATACAAATCGCAATGGTTCGTAATGCACCATCAGCCATTTCATAAAGAGCATTCTCTATCTTTCTCTCATCTTTAGGTTTAATTGGCGCCTGTCCACTATCGGTTCTCACATATTTGACTCTCGGTAATAAAACATCAGGTGCCCCTTTTGTGATGACAAAACGATTACGCTGGTCATCCTCCACGACCATGCTCATTCGTTTACGGTCAGAATCAAACGGGATTTCATGTATGACTGTATAGGAAGAAAGATCCTTTTCAGCAACCCCTGCTTTTCTTGCAGCAACAAGTAAAGCTCCTTCAGTCGGATCTCCATCTATATAATATTGGTTATCTTTCTGACGAAGGGTTGAGTGATTACATAAAGCACCGTATGTTAACATATCACGCATAAGTGGAACTTCCATCGGATTCACTTTATGTTCACCGTCATAGTAGCTTCCATCTATATCGTATCCTTCACCTGAAACATGAAAACGATCAGATAAAGTAAAAGCTTGTTTCACCGTCATTTGGTTTTCTGTCATCGTTCCTGTCTTGTCCGAACAGATCACAGATGCACAACCTAACGTCTCTACTGCTGAGAGTTTACGAACAATGGCACGTTTTTTAATCATCCTTTGTACACCTAGTGATAAGGCTACCGTTACAATAGCAGGCAATCCTTCTGGTATAGCTGCTACAGCGAGTGAAACACCAGCAAGGAACATGTTATAAAGTGGATGACCTTGAATGACACCAAGAACAACTACAAATGCAGTTAATAATAGTGCAGTAATAATTAAGATTTTCCCTAATTCAGCAAGCTTGCGCTCAAGCGGTGTTTGAACGCGTTCTGTACTCACGAGCATAGAAGCAATTTGCCCCATAGCTGTATTCATTCCAGTACCAACAACTACCCCCACTCCACTCCCTCTAGTAACCAGGGTGCCTGAAAAAGCCATATTTAACTGATCGCCTATTTCTACATTTTCATCAGCTAGCTCCTTTGCGTTTTTGGCTACAGGTAAGGACTCACCAGTAAGAGATGATTCCTCCATTTCCAGAGATTTCACATCAACCAAACGGAGATCTGCACTAACACGATCTCCACTAGAGATTTTCACAACATCTCCCACCACGAGTTCTGAAGAAGGCACCTTTCTCCATTCGCCATCTCGCAAAACGGAAGCTTGGGGTGCAGACAACTCTTTTAATTTAGAAAGAGATTTCTCTGCCTTTTGCTCCTGTATGAAACCAAGAACACCATTAATAAACACAATGGCCATAATTGCTATTGCATCTACATACTCTCCTAGTAATCCTGATATTAGTGTTGCGGCTAATAGAACCAGGACCATAAAATCTTGAAATTGGCGAAAAAATAGAATGAGCCAGTTTGTTGCTGACCCCTCCTCTAAAACATTAGGCCCAAATTTGGACAACCGTTCCTCTGCTTGTTTTTCCGACAAGCCTTCTCGTATGTTTACAGCGAGTTTTCTTGCTAAGCTTTCTGTTTCATACTGATACCATTTCACGCTACATTCCTCCAAGTATGAAATTCTGTCTTATACTTATTCAAACTCGTCCAAGAAAATGCTAGAAAGTCTTTGATGGAAAGTTATCACTTGAAGAATGAAGTACTAAGCAGCTATAAACGTAGCGGGTTATATCCAAAAGAAGATTAAATAGTTCTGTCTATTTATTTTTCAAAGAGCACAAAAGGTACCTACTCCCTTCTCAATACCAAAGCGTACTTGAAACATGCTATAATAGATAACTGCGAGGTGATTACCATGTCATTTGATGGAGTTGTCACCCGGGCGGTAACTCATGAATTAGAACAGACGTTAACTCCCGGAAGAATTATGAAGATCTATCAACCAACACAAACAGAGCTTGTATTTACGGTACGTAGCGGAGGTAAAAATCATTCCTTATTAATCTCAGCCCACCCCTCCTATGCACGTATGCACAATACAGATATGAGCTTTCAAAACCCTAAAGAACCGCCAATGTTTTGTATGCTTCTGCGTAAGCATTTAGTCGGTGGATTTATTGAATCCATCGAACAAGAAGAAATGGAACGTATCATTCGTATAAACGTTAGAGGAAAAGATGAAATTGGTGACGAAAAAACCAAAACGCTTGTTGTAGAAATTATGGGGAAACACAGTAATATACTCCTCGTAGATCAAGAGCGCGAGATGATTTTAGACAGCATTAAACACATCTCCCCAGCTCAAAACCGCCACCGAACATTACTGCCAGGCCATTCATACGTTTTACCACCTAGGCAAGGAAAAACGAACCCGCTCAAGCTAGACAGTGAACAGTTCGTTAAAAAGCTTGATTTTAATGCTGGTAAAATGGACAAACAAATTATGGGGATATTAATGGGTTTCTCTCCTATGATTGCGACTGAAATCGCCTATAGAGCACGACTCGGATCATCAGAAAAGTACAAGCAAGTGTTTGAGGATGTTAAATCCACCTTGCTCAACCATGAATACACACCATTAATCATCCGTGACCCTAAGGAAATCTTTTATGTGGTCCCACTGCAATCTAAAGGTGCTGAGCCTGAAACATTCAAAACAGTAAGCGCTATGCTCGATGCTTATTATTCTGGTAAAGCTGAACGTGATCGAGTGAAGCAACAAGCTGGTGACTTAGCACGCTTTATGAAAAATGAAAAAGAGAAAAATGAACGTAAAATAAAGAAACACCACGAAACCTTAAAGAAAGCCGAACAAGCTGATCAATATCAACGATACGGTGAACTTCTTACTGCTCACATGCACTTAGTGAAGCCTGGCGATGAGTCTGTAACTGTAGTGGATTACTACGACCCTGAACAATCAGAACTCACTATCGAGTTAAACCCAAATAAAACGCCAAGCGAAAATGCTCAGGCCTATTTCCAAACCTACCAAAAAATGAAGAAATCAGGTGAAGTGGTTTTACAAGAGATTGAGAAAGCAAAACAAGAAATTCGATATTTTGAACAGCTACTTCAACAGATTGATTCAGCTCGTGAAGAAGACATTGAAGAAATGCGTGAAGAATTGCGAGAAGAAGGGTATCTTAAAGCAAAACCAGAACAAAAGAAGAAAAAGAAAAAACCACACGTCCCACAACCAGAAACGTATCAGTCAACAGACGGTACAACGATTCTGGTTGGGAAAAACAATAAGCAAAACGAATATGTTACGAATAAAATGGCTCATAAAGAGGATACGTGGCTTCATACGAAAGATATCCCTGGATCTCACGTTGTTATTCGGAGCAGTGAACCGAGCGAGGATACCCTTTTAGAAGCAGCTCAATTAGCAGCCTATTTTAGTAAATCAAAAGCCTCATCATCCGTGCCGGTGGACTATACAAAAATTCGTCATGTTAAAAAACCAAGCGGTGCCAAACCAGGCTTTGTAACGTACGACAATCAAAAAACGTTATTTGTAACACCAGACGAAGCGATCATCCGATCATTAAAAGCGTAAACGAAAAGACTTACAATGGGAAAAGCAGTTCAATCAATAACCTTGATTGAACTGCTTTTTAACTGAGCTTTTAGACTATTCTTCAACTAAAGCCCCCTTATCTGGAAGACTTGGAATCGAGATAATGTGCGTATGGTTCCGTTGCTTTTGTGCAGATCGGCGGGCTGTGGAACGGGTTGCTTTCCCCGGAAGACCGATCGAGCTTCCTCGTCACTTCGTTCCTGCGGGATCTCGCTCGCCCTTTCTACCGGAGGAGTCAACCCGTTCCACAGCCCACCTTAGCCGAATGGAGATTAACGGAACCGCCTTAGTTTTGGGATGAGGTGTTCTGATTCCAGGTAGTATAACCCTATCATGACAAGGCTCTGAACAACTTCTCTGAATATGATTTCCAACCAACATGAGGTGGGATAGCCAAATTATGGTCCGTTAGTTTCCATAATCGCGTGGAGGGAAGGAAACGGCAAACTGTCGTGGTAGCAAAGGCAAGACGAGACCCCGCAGGAACGAGGAGGCTATACAATGGAGGTTCTACTAAAACCGCCACATCATGTGGCAACGTAGAACTACCCCACGTCGTGTGGGGCAACAACAGGCTTGCCGTTTCACTGACCGCAACAAATTACTCAACAGCAACGGACTCTTCTCAGTTTCAAGTCTTCAACAATCCTGCCATTTAATTGAATAACATTTAACATAAAAAACCTTTTATAAAATAAAAACCAGAGATCATAATGATCTCTGGGTATCCTATAATTTAGAATAATTTATCGTGTTAACTTATCATTTATATATCTATTACGAAACTGAGAATATCAAAATAAATAGTGCTATGGTTCCGATATAAGTAGTGGCAGCATAGATCCAGCCTACTTTTTTATGCTCTTTGATCACAAGAGCGTTAAATACTCCAAATACTAACAGAGAAATCAACAGGCTCATTAATGCTTCTATACTAATGATCGAACCATTAAAGGAAAATGCAATCCAAAAATACAAATATAAATAACATGTAAATAATCCAATCACTGCATTACCAACCATAATCAAAGCTTGTCTTTTGAAGGACATATTCGTATCACTGCCTTTAGGATTCATGCTTTGTCATGATTGTACACTTGCTTACTGAAAATGGCAAGGTTCTCAAGACTGGTATGTTAAGGAAAACGCATTCGGATCTTCACTCCATTGCATAAGTCGCTCTTTCTCTTCAAGCTCCAAGTGACCATGATCCGTCATATAAGTCAGCAGCTCAGCAAAGTTCGTTAACGCAACATGTGGAAGGGATTCTTGTTGGAAAGCTTGCTCAGCTTTTTTTAACCCATAAGTGAAGATGGCTGAAACTCCTAGAACATTCAAGCCTTCATCTTGTAAACTTTTAGCTGCTTGAATAGAACTTTTTCCAGTGGAAATTAAATCTTCTATGACCACTACTTTTTGTCCCTCTTCTATATGCCCTTCAATACGGTTTTGTTTACCATGGCTCTTTGCCTTATCACGTACATATACCATTGGCAAATTTAATTGATCAGCTACGAAAGCAGCATGAGGAATGCCAGCTGTGGCACAACCAGCTATAACTTCTACTTCAGGGAAATCCTCTTTTATTGTATTAGCTAGTTCTCTTGTTACAGTTTTACGTACATCCACATAGCTCATCACTAAACGATTATCACAATAAACAGGAGAAAGTATTCCTGAAGACCACTGGAACGGTTTCTTAGGACTTAATTGAAGTGCATTTATATCATATAAAACTTTGGCTACTTGTTGTTCTCTTCTCATCTTCCCACTCCTTTTTTGCCTCAGCATAGGCTGCTTTTGGATCTTGTGAATTCGTAATGCTACGACCTATTACGATTGCATCAGCCCCACGCTTCCTCGCTTCTTCCGGAGTAGCAATGCGTATCTGATCGTCAATTGCATTTCCTTTTAACCGAATTCCTGGCGTGACAGTCATAAAATCATCTCCACATAGAGTATGAATCCAATCAGCTTCATGAACGGAACACACAACTCCATCCGCACCAGCATCACGAGATAACTTAGCATAATGACTTACCGTTTCTTCCATACTTTTTGAGATTAATAATTCATCCATAAGAACCTGCGAACTCGTTGAGGTAAGTTGTGTAACAGCAAGGAGTTTAGGTTTTTTTTCTCCAGTTGGCGTCCCCTCTTCTAGTCCTTGTTGTGCTGCATTAATCATTTCTTTCCCACCAGCAGCATGAACATTGATTACATCAACACCTAAAGATGCCATACCTTTCATAGCTTTCTTCACTGTGTTTGGAATATCGTGTAGTTTCAAATCTAAAAAAATTGGATGTCCCTGATCTTTTAATCTACCAATAATAGATGGACCTTCTTGATAATATAACTCCATCCCCACTTTTACTGGGACCTGATAAAGGTTATGAGCTTGCAAAAAGTTAATAGCCTTATCTCCATCCGGAAAATCAAGAGCGAGAAATAGAGGATTGTTCTTCAACATGTTTCCAACTCCTTCCCATACATTCTTCTAGAGAACTGTATCCATAGTCCGATAAGGTTTGAGGTAACTCTTCAATGATTTCAGGACATATTAACGGGTTTCTAAAGTTTGCTGTACCCACAGCAACCGCACTTGCACCTGCTAATAAAAATTCCAATACATCCTCAGCGCAAGTCACTCCCCCCATCCCAATGATGGGAATACTCACGATTTGTGAAACCTCGTAAATCATACGAATCGCAATCGGTTTGATCGCAGGTCCCGATAGGCCACCTGTTTTATTAGAGAGTAAAGGATCTCCTTTTTGTAAGTTTAATTGCATTCCTACAAGCGTATTTATCATGGAAAGACCATCTGCTCCTGCCTCTTCAACAGACAACGCCATTCTTTTAATGTCTGATGTGTTTGGGGACAGTTTCACGTAAACTGGTAGTTTCGAAGCTTCCTTTACCGATCTCGTTAAGGCAGCAGCAAGTTCTGGATCAGTTCCAAATTGAATACCTCCCTCCTTAACATTCGGGCAGGAAATGTTTAATTCTAACGCCTGAACTCTAGGGGATTCGGAAAGCTTTGAAGCAACCTCAATGTACTCTTCAACTGTACTACCTGCGACATTCGCAATGACAGGTGTATCAAAACGCTCAAGAAAAGGTAGTTCTTGCGAGATGATCTTATCAACTCCAGGATTTTGTAAGCCAATTGCATTCAGCATCCCTGAAGACGTCTCTGCCACTCGAGGCGTCTGGTTTCCATAGCGGCGCTCTTTAGTTGCTGCTTTGATAACAATCGCACCCAATTTGTCCAGATCATAAAACTCACTGAATTCACGCCCAAAACCAAAGCATCCTGAGGCTGGCATTATTGGATTTTTTAATGTTAGTCCTGGAAGTTTTACGGACAAATCCATTACAACATCACCTCTTCTACTGGAAATACAGGGCCATCCTGACATACTTTTCGATACCCTTTCTCATCATGAGTATCAGCCGCTTCACATACACAGGCAAAACATGCACCAATCCCACAACCCATACGTTCTTCTAATGACATAAAACCAGGGATCATAAGTTCATTTGTAACGGCTTTTATCATCGGCTTCGGACCACATGTATAGTAAAGGTCAAATGGCTTCTCTATACGCTCAAAAACATCAGTAACAATCCCTTTATGACCATAGCTACCATCATCAGTTGTGATAAAGAGATCTCCTAACCCCTGAAATTCTTTTTCATAAAAGACTGCTGAATATGTTTGGAATCCAAGAACTGTTGTCACTTTATTTCCTTGAGCTACTAGTTTCTTAGCAAGATAGTATAATGGCGGCACACCAACGCCTCCTCCAACGAGGAGAATATGTTGGTCTTCATTTGTTTGATAAGGAAATCCGTTTCCTCTTGGACCTAAAACATCAACCGAATCTCCTTGTTTCTTTTCAGTTAGTGCTCTCGTACCCTTTCCAACAATTTTATAGATTACCGTCACGACATGGTGCTCTACATCAGTGATGGAAAGAGGGCGACGGAGTACATGCTCCCAGCCCTCTCCGATCATGACGTGTAAAAATTGTCCTGGTTGAGTCATATCTTGAACTTGAGGTCCTGTTAATTTTAATTCAAATGTATCTTGAGCTATTTTTTTGTTTTGCAAGACTTGCATGTTTTGTGGCTTTAGCATGGTACCCCTACCTCTTGTTTCGGCATTGATTTCGCCGTAAACGTCATAGATTCAATTACACGTAGAATGGCATGTGCTGTATCAAGAGATGTTAAGCAAGGAATGCCATGTTCAACCGATTCACGTCGAATGCGGAATCCATCTGTACGTGGTTGTGTACCATTCGTTAAAGTATTTACAACAAATTGGACTGTTTCGTTCTCTACTACATCTAGGACCGTATAGTCTCCTTCTCCAATTTTATCGACAATGTTGATTGGAAGCCCTTCATCAGATATCACTTGCCCTGTTCCTTCTGTTGCATATAGATTAAATCCTAACTGATGGAAACGTGTAGCAATCTCTAATAGCTCACTTTTATCCTGATCTGCAATCGTTAAAAGGACAGATCCTGCAGTTGGGATATGGATACCTGATGCGGTTAATCCTTTATATAAAGCTTTTTCTAATGTTACATCTCGACCAATAACTTCCCCTGTTGATTTCATTTCAGGTCCAAGGTACGTGTCTACACTGCGTAATTTATCAAAAGAGAATACTGGAACTTTTACAAAAACATCATCTGGTTCTGGCATTACCCCGTCTTGTAGACCGAAGTCCGTTAGTTTGTTTCCTAATATCACTTTGGTTGCTAGATTAGCCATCGTTACACCTGTGATCTTACTTAAGAATGGAACTGTACGACTTGATCTTGGATTCACTTCAAGTACATAAACTTCATCGTTATGAAGAACAAACTGAATATTAATTAATCCTTTAATGCCTAGTTCTTTTGCAATTCGAATGGTGTAATCCACACAACGTTGTTTCATTTCAGGAGAAATTCGTTGCGTTGGATATACAGCAATAGAGTCACCTGAGTGAACACCAGCACGTTCGATATGTTCCATAACTCCAGGGATCACGACTGTATCTCCGTCACTAATGGCATCTACTTCGATTTCAATCCCTGTCATATAACGATCAATTAAAACCGGATGATCAGCATGAACGCGTACCGCTTCAGCCATGTATCGTTTGAGCTCTTCTTTATCATAAACAATCTCCATCGCTCTTCCACCAAGCACATAGGATGGTCGGACTACAAGAGGGAATCCTAAGCATTCGGATGTTTCAATAGCTTCTTCCGTACTTGTAGCTGTGACGCCTTGTGGTTGAGGGACGCCAATTTTAGAAAGCGTGTGTTCAAATTTATCTCGGTCTTCGGAGCGATCAATCGCTTCAAGAGAAGTCCCCAGTAGTTTTACACCTCTTCTTGCTAATCCGTCTGCTAGATTGATAGCTGTTTGACCGCCAAACTGGACAATGACACCCATTGGCTGTTCATTTTCGACAACATGCATAACATCTTCTAGACTAAGTGGTTCAAAGTAAAGTTTGTCAGAAATACTAAAGTCTGTTGATACGGTTTCTGGGTTGTTGTTCATGATAATGGCTTCGTAACCCGCTTCTTTTAAAGCAAGTACAGAGTGGACTGTGGCATAGTCAAACTCTACACCTTGCCCAATTCGAATCGGTCCAGAACCTAAAACAAGTACTTTTTCACGTGATGATCTCTCTGCTTCATTTTCTTCTTCATACGTGCTATAGAAATAAGGTGTGGTAGATTCAAATTCTGCAGCACACGTGTCTACCATTTTGTAAACAGGGGCGCACATTTGATTTTTCCTATATTCGTAAACTTCATCTTCGGTTGTGTTCCATAGTCTTGCCAACGCAATGTCTGATAAGCCTTTTTCTTTCGCCTGTTTAAGGAGGTGTGGATCCCACAGGTTATCACTTAACTCATTCTCAAGAGATATAAGCGCATGAATCTTGGTGAGGAAGAAAGGATCGATTTGCGTAAGGCTTACCACTTGCTCAACGGAGTACCCTCTTCTAAATGCTTCTGCAAGCACAAACAGACGCTCATCATCTGCTTTTTGAAGACGATGGTCCATTTCTTCCTTACTAAGGTCTTTCATTTCTTCGATATAAAGTTCCTCTGTTCCAATCTCAAGAGACCTTACTGCTTTTAAAAGGGACTCTTCAAAGGATCTTCCAATCGCCATAACTTCCCCTGTCGCTTTCATCTGCGTTCCTAATACACGATGTCCTTGAATGAACTTATCAAAAGGCCAACGAGGAATTTTGGTTACAATATAGTCAAGTGCAGGTTCAAAGCAAGCATATGTTTGTTCTGTAACCGGATTTTTCATTTCATCAAGCGTTAATCCAACGGCGATCTTCGCAGCGATTTTCGCAATTGGATAGCCAGTTGCTTTAGATGCTAGTGCAGATGAACGACTTACCCTTGGGTTCACTTCGATGATGTAATATTGGAAACTGTGAGGGTCTAGAGCTAGTTGAACGTTACATCCCCCCTCAATCTCAAGTGCGCGAATGATTTTCAAGGATGCATTACGTAGCAACTGGTACTCACGATCGCTAAGTGTCTGACTTGGAGCAACAACCACTGAGTCCCCTGTATGAATGCCAACAGGGTCAAAGTTTTCCATGTTACAAACCACAATGGCATGATCTTGTTTATCACGCATTACTTCATATTCGATCTCTTTAAAGCCTGCAATGTTTTTCTCAATTAAACATTGTTGGACGGGGGATAAATGCAGACCACTAGCGGCAATGTTACGTAACTCTTCTTCTGTGTAACACATGCCACCACCAGTTCCGCCCATTGTGTATGCCGGACGAACAATGACTGGGTAACCAATCTCATCTGCAAAATCCACAGCCTCTTCTACCGTACTTACAATCGTACTATCTGGCACAGGTTCATTTAATTCACCCATAAGAGAACGGAATTTTTCACGATCTTCAGCTTGCTGGATAGCACTTAAAGAAGTTCCGAGTAACTCTACGTTAAACTCATTAAGAACGCCAGCTTCCTCTAATTCAACAGCAAGATTTAATCCTGTCTGTCCACCTAAGGTTGGAAGGAGAGCATCCGGATTTTCTTTACGAATGATTTTGGCTAAAAAGTCTACTGTTAATGGTTCCATATACACTTCATCAGCAATCGTTTGATCCGTCATAATCGTAGCTGGATTAGAGTTTGCTAAAATGACTTCATATCCTTCTTCTTTTAATGATTGGCAAGCTTGAGTTCCAGAGTAGTCAAATTCAGCAGCTTGGCCTATAATGATGGGTCCTGATCCTATTACGAGAATTTTCTTTATATCTGTACGCTTCGGCATGCTTCTCGCTCCCTTCTAATGTTCGTCTGAATCATATTAAGAAACTCATCAAATAAGTTGTTAGAGTCTTCAGGTCCTGGTGCACTTTCAGGGTGATATTGTACAGAAAAAGCATCATACTCTTTATGTTTTAACCCTTCTACACTTCCGTCGTTCAACGCATATTGGGTTGAAATAAGAGGAGTAGACTGTAAAGACGTTTCATCTACTGCATACCCATGGTTTTGAGATGTCATATAAACCCTTCCAGTTGCATGGTCTTTAACAGGATGGTTCGATCCCCTGTGTCCAAACTTCATCTTGCTTGTATCTGCTCCACAAGCTAAAGCGAAAAGCTGGTGACCTAAACAAATGCCAAAGATTGGGATCTTCCCTATAATCCCTTTCAACATTTCGATCGCTCCCTTGACATCTTTGGGATCTCCAGGGCCGTTTGAAAGCATAACGCCATCTGGATTCAAGTGAAGGATCTCTTCAGCTGATGTATTATATGGGACTACGGTAATGTGACAATTGCGCTTGGTTAACTCTCTTAAAATCCCATGCTTCATTCCGTAGTCGACGAGTACAATGCGCTCACCTCTGCCTGGTACAACATAAGGCTTGATCGTCGATACCATAGACACTTGATCTTTTCGTAAAGGACGATCTTGGAGTTCAGCTACTACCTCTTCAGCAGATCGGTCTACAGCTGTGAACATCCCTTTCATCGTCCCATGTTTTCGTAGAACTTTTGTGAGTTTTCTTGTATCGATCCCACTAATTCCAGGAATGTTTTTAGCCTTCAAGAATGTATCCAAGGATTCCTGCGAGCGAAAGTTACTTGGAGCTGAACATGCTTCTCTTACTACAAGGCCATTAATGGACGGATCAATGGACTCAAAATCTTCTCGGTTAATACCATAGTTACCGATCATAGGATATGTTAGCGTAACGATTTGCCCACAATACGACGGGTCTGAAATGATTTCCTGATACCCTGTCATACCTGTGTTAAATACGACTTCACCAAATGATTCTTCATCACTTCCTATTGCATTTCCTATAAATGTTGTTCCATCTTCAAGCACGAGTTGACGTGTTTTCATTTGTTGATCCCTCCCATATAAATTCACCTGCAACCATCGTCCACACTGGAGCTCCAGTAACTTCCCATCCATGGAATGGCGTGTTTTTTCCTTTTGATAAAAATTCGTTTCGATCTATTTTTACGTTTTTCTCCAAATCTAGTAATACCAAATCCGCTGTAGAACCTTCTTCAAGCTTTCCATATGGTAGATTAAATATGTTAGCTGGTTTAACCGTTAGCCAGTCGATTAGTTCTTTTAGGCTGCATACGCCCTTTTGAACCAAGTGTGTATGCAATAGGGAGAATGCCGTTTCAAAACCTACAATGCCAAAAGGAGATTTAAGAAGTCCTTCTTGCTTTTCTTCCTCTGTATGCGGAGCGTGATCTGTCGCGATGCAATCGATGGTTCCATCAACTAACCCTTCAATTAATGCCTCACGATCCCCCTGCGAACGTAGTGGAGGATTCATTTTAAACATCGCATTGTCCGCTTCAACATCATCTTCTGTTAGGACAAGGTGATGCGGAGTCACTTCCGCAGTAACCGGAATACCTGCTGTTTTAGCATCACGGATGACACGCACCGACTCTTTTGTACTCACGTGGCAAACGTGATAGTGACAACCTGTAGCTTCGGCCAATAATACGTCTCTAGCAATTTGAACAGATTCACAAATAGATGGAATCCCTGGGACATTAAGACGTTTACTCGCTTCACCTTGATGTATCACGCCACCTTGAATAAGAGAGTTATCTTCACAGTGAGCAACGATTGAAGCATTTAAAGAGGAAGCTGTTTTCATGGCCTCAAGCATCATACCTGCTGATTGCACGCCTACCCCATCATCTGTAAAAGCGACCGCTCCCATCTGTTGCAGTGTAGCCATCGGTGTAAGATCCTGACCAAGCTGTCTTGTTGTTATAGAGGCGTATGGTAAAACTCTTACGTTTGCATCTTCTTGAATTCGGTCCAGCACATGTTGCATGTTCTCTTCATTATCAGGGACAGGTCGTGTATTCGGCATAGCACAAACAGTTGTGAACCCCCCGCGTGCAGCAGCTGCTGTACCAGTAGATATGGTTTCTTTTGTTTCCCCACCTGGCTCGCGTAGGTGGACATGAATATCAACAAAACCTGGTGATAAAAGGTGCCCTTTACAATTGATGACCTCATCTACTTGTGGCTCATCATTCGTAAAAGCTTGAACTCGATCGTTTTCAATCAGAACATTGGTCTCTACTAATTCATTACCTTGAAAGATGCGTGCTTGTTTCAGTAGTTTTTTCATCCTCAGTTCCTCCTCTTAATACATGCTCTAAAGCAGCCATCCGAACGTACACCCCGTTAGTCATCTGCTGAAAAATACGAGATCGGCTACATTCAACCAATTCACTTGCAATCTCAACTCCCCTGTTGACTGGAGCTGGATGCAAAATGATACTTCTAGGCTTCATTCGTTTTTCTCTTTCTAGTGTTAAACCGAATTGTTCTAGGTAACCTTGTTTATTGTTGATACGATCTTGATGACGTTCTTCTTGTATGCGTAACATCATGAGGACATCACATTGTTCCACAGCCTCATCCATCGGCAGGTATGGAAAAGCTAAGCTTTTATCCTGCCAGCTTTCAGGTCCTGTGAAAGAAACGTTTGCTCCTAATCGGTCAAGGATATAGGCGTTTGATCTTGCTACGCGGCTATGCTTGATATCTCCAGCTATCACGACCGTGAGCCCTTCAAAATAACCATACTCTTTATAAATCGTGTAGAGGTCAAGCAAGCTTTGTGTTGGATGTTCACCTTTTCCATCTCCTCCATTGATGATGGGGATGGAGACACCCTCTAGCAGTTCATTGTAATAGTTTTCTTTTTCATGCCTTATCACAACTGCATTAGCTCCTAATGCCTCAAATGTTCGAACCGTATCATAGAGGGACTCCCCTTTTTGAACACTTGAAGACTCAGAAGTAAAATCGAGTGTCTCAAGTCCGAGCTTTTTTTCCGCTACCTCAAAACTCGTTTTCGTTCGCGTACTCGGCTCAAAAAATAAATTTGCTACAAATGCTTGTTGGTTTACATGAAGGTTGTTGTCTTTAGCTTTGTCTGCTTGATCGAACAATCTATAGAGATCTTCATTTGTTAGGTCTGACATACGAAGGATATGTTTCAAGACAAGCTCCCCTCTCTTATTGGGTATAAAAAAACCAGCACCCTTTGTTTTGAAAGAGTGCTGGTACAGTTTGGCGCATCTAAATTTAGGTACGTCAAACATGTCGAACCGAACACCCTTTAAAGCCTCACGGGACTTTATTAAAACGTGTCTTTCGAGTCATTTATGCTGCAGATTCATCTGCTTTTTCTTTCATATCTTCATTTTCTTCAAACATCTTACCGTTGCCATAACCTTTTTCTTTTCCTGGGAGGACTAGGTTAAGGATGACACCGATTAAGGCAGCTAATGCCATTCCTGATAAGTCAAGGTTGAACGCAGGTATTTTAACTGTAGCGCCACCAATCCCAACTACAAGGATGACAGAAGAGATAATTAGATTTCGTTTATCTCCTAAATCCACTTGATTATCTGTAAGCATGCGAAGCCCGGAAGAAGCGATTATTCCAAAAAGTAGTATGGACACACCGCCCATAACAGCTGTCGGTATAGCTGAAATAACTGCTGTTACAATTCCAGTAAACCCAAAGAATATTGCTAGTACTGCAGCTCCCCCGATAACAAACACACTGAATACGCGAGTTATTGCTAATACCCCGATATTTTCACCGTATGTTGTGTTTGGAGGCCCACCAAGCATGGAAGCGATGATGGTTGCAATTCCATCCCCTGCGATTGAGCGATGAAGTCCAGGTTCTTTTAAGAAGTTACGCCCTGCTACCTTAGATAGAACCATTTGATCTCCTGTATGCTCTGCTAGTGTCACAAAGGCAATTGGAACCATGATCGTAACAATATTTAAAGTGAGAACATTCATAGGGTTATAATCTGCAAAAGGGATTACGAAGTCTGGTACTTGGAAGAATGCTGTTAGAAACTCTCCAACTCCACTTGCAGATGTTAACTCCACCCATTCTGCTTTCACTTGAGATCCATCTACAATTCCAATTCCAAGAGCTAGAAGATAGCCACTTGTTATACCTAACAGAACTGGAATGATGTTCAAGAAACCTCTGAAAAACACCGTAGCAATGATTGTTACACCAAGTGTCACCAGAGCAATCATTAGATGAGTTAGACTATAATTTCCATCAGCGTCATTTGAAGCCATATCAACTGCTGTAGTAGCAAGTGAAAGCCCAATTACGATGATGACAGGTCCCACTACAATAGGAGGTAAGATTTTCATAAGCCAGTTTAATCCAAACATACGTATAAGTACTGATATAAGTCCATAAACAAGTCCAGCTAAAAAACTTCCGACCATGGCACCTTCTACGCCCCCGGCAGACATGGCACCCGTTATTGGAGCAATAAAAGCAAAACTAGATCCTAGATAAGCTGGTATTCTACCTTTGGTTATGAGTAAATAAGCAAGCGTGCCAAGTCCACTTGAAACAAGTGCAACTGCAGGTGATAAGTTCGTTAAAAATGGAACTAATATCGTAGCACCGAACATGGCAAATAAATGCTGTAAGCTTAATGTTAACCATTTTGGCCAATTAGGTACATCTCGTACATCTAATATCTTTTCATTTTTGTTCATATCGATCGTCCTCCCTTTTTTCCTCATAAAAAAACCTCTTTACGAAAAGCTCGCAAAGAGGTACACGTATCCTAGTAGATACACGTTTCCTATCTAAGCGACCTTTTCAGTTTCTCTGAACTAAATTAAAGGTCTTCTGTTTTATTTTGAGTAGATACTTACTTCATCCGATTCATCGGTTTCACTTAAGCTAACCCCGATGATCTCATCTAAAGATGTTGGAATGTTTTTGCCTACATAATCAGCTCTTAGCGGTAACTCTCTGTGTCCTCGGTCTACGAGTACAGCTAGTTGGACCTGTGCTGGTCTTCCATGATCCATGACTGCATCCATAGCAGCTCGAACTGTGCGACCTGTGTAAAGAACATCATCTACAAGGATCACTTTTTGATTCGTGATATCTTGTTTGACATTCATCCCTTTAATTTCAGGCTCTTCCTGATCATTTTCTTTCGTAAGATCATCACGATAAAGGGTAATATCAACTTCCCCTATAGGAACGTCTACGCCTTCTATTTCTGCAATCTTTTTAGCTAAACGCTGTGCCAATGGTACTCCTCTTGTTTTAATGCCAATTAAAGTGAGTCCATCTGTTCCTTTGTTTTTCTCGAGTATTTCATGAGCAATACGTGTTAATGCTCTTCGAATGGCTGCTTCATCTAGTAGGGAAGCTTTTTTCTCCAAATCGTGCACCTCCTTGGTAATGACCGCAAAAAATCCCCTTGCCATGAGTGACAAGGGGATTTTGGATATACGTAGTCTATTATAAGACATAGTTGTGTATTCATCCGCATTCCTTGTTAGCCTCACAGGACTAAGTTAAAGGGTCATGTTTTATTTTCTAATTAAAGATTATCACAAATGATAGGGGTAAAGTCAAGATCTTTTCTGAAGTTCATCTAATAGTTTTTGGAAAGGTTCTGGAGGTTCTTGATCGAATTCCATCCACTCCCCTGTCGTTGGGTGTTCAAAGGCTAAATGTTTAGCATGTAATGCCTGTCCATCAATTGGTAACGTCCTTCTTGGACCGTACTTCGGATCACCAGCAAGAGGGTGCTCAATGTAACGCATATGAACACGAATCTGGTGAGTACGCCCTGTCTCAAGCACACATTCAATGTAGGAGTACTCAGGGTACAAATGCAACACCTTAAAATGGGTTACTGCATCTTTCCCTCCTTCAACAACAGCCATCTTTTGACGGTCTTTAGGGTCTCTCCCTATTGGAGCTTCTATTGTGCCGTACTCATGTTGAATTTCTCCATGTACGATGGCTACATATTTTCGATCGATGGTCTTCTCAGATAATTGTTCAGCAAGGGATGCATGTGCTTTATCGTTTTTCGCAACCATCAACAATCCACTTGTATCTTTATCAATTCGATGCACAATTCCAGGACGCATTACACCATTAATCCCTGATAAATCGTGACAATGATAAAGTAAAGCGTTTACTAATGTACCTGATGGATGCCCTGCTGATGGGTGCACCACCATGCCTCTAGGTTTATTGACTACAGCAATATCTTTATCCTGATAAACAATATGAATTGGGATATCTTCAGCTACAACTTCAAGGGGTTCTGCTTCAGGTACTGTCCAAGAAATTTCGTCTCCTTCTTGGCACTTGTAGTTACTCTTTACATGTCTACCGTTTACCATTACATATTGTTCTTTAATCCAAGATTGAATTTGTGAACGAGATGCATCACTGTGAAGATCAACGATCAACTTATCTAGACGCGCTCCTTGTTCTTCTACTGTTACGATATGGTTATTTGAACTCATGATGACTTGCTTCCTTTCTTACGTTCATCTAGCATCGTTGCAAAAAAGACAAGGATTACACCTACAACGAGCGCTGAATCTGCTATGTTAAAAATGGGATAGTCATAGCTTCCGATATAGATATCTATAAAATCTACAACTTCTTTGCGAAACAGTCGATCGATAAAGTTTCCGATTGCCCCGCCTAAAATTAAGCCAAGGGATAACCCTAAGACGTTACTGGAACTAGCGTACTTATGCATATAATAAATGACCACACAAATGACAATGGCTGTAACGATATAGAAGAACCACATCTGCCCTTGTAAAATTCCCCATGCCGCTCCGCGGTTGCGGTGAGACGTTATGTAAAAAAAGTTTTCAATGACAGGAATATGTTCCCCAATTTCCATTCGCTTTACAATCATCCATTTAGTTAGCTGATCTAGAATTAGTACAGCAGCTACTATGAAATAATACCACATGGGTCGTCCTCCGTTCTTTCACAAACTCTTCCTTTTGCATTTTACCATACTTTTGCAATATATGCTTAGTGTTATTGAAATGAATCGAAGGTCATATTGAGCAGTAAAAATGTTTTGGTGCAATATGTCCATAAACATCTATAGTAATCCATTACATATGCTGTCTAAGCTCTTTTCTCATTCCATTATAACCCCCTTATGTGGAAGACTTGGTTTCGAGATAAGATGAGTATGGTTCCGTTGCTTTTATGGAGTGCGGCGGGCTGGGAAACGGGCTGCTTTCCCCGGACGAACGATCGAGCCTCCTCACTCACTACGTTCCCTGCGGGGTCTCGCTCGCCCGTTTTTCCGGAGGAGTCAGCCCGTTTCCCAGCCCACCTTAGCCGTAATGAGATTAACGGAACCGCAGCGTAAAAAGTGTTTCTGTTTGGTATTTGTTAGTTACACCTTAACAAGATAGAAGAGGGTTAGAATCCTGAGATAAAGCGTATTTATGGCATTTCTGATCTCCATATAATACTTTTGATGCGCTATGGAAGAATCAACTAATTAGAGCTGGGGTCGTTAACCTCCATTCCAATGGGGGGAAGGAAACGGCAAACTCCCGCGGTAGAAAGGGCGGCCGAGACCCCGCAAGGAGCGTAGCGGATGAGGAGGCTTGGACGGTCTTCCGCAGGAGTATTGCCGTTTCAATGACCCCCACGCCTCACAAAAGCAACGAACCCACCCTCTCACTCAGATGCTTATTCCAGATAAATGCCAGATTGTTAAGTAAGCTGTTAAGGTGATCTAATAAAAAAATAGTCCAATTAAGGGTACAAATGCTGAAATTGCACCCGAAACTGAACTACTTAACAATTATCTATTTAATACTATTCATACTGCTCTTCAACAATAGATGCACAGCGCGGGCAAAGGTCAGGGTGTTTTTCACTCTGGCCTAATTCTTCCGTTACAACCCAGCAACGCTGACACTTTTCACCTGGATGAGCTTTAACAGCTACATCAACATGGTCATATTGCTTCGCATCGCCTGATTCACCACTGATGGATGCACCAGATACAATAAGAAGCTGTTCTAAATGATCTACAGATTGAAGCAATTCTTTGGTTTGCTCATCTTTAGGCACTAACGTAACATGCGCTTCTAAAGATTTACCAATCACTTTTTCATTACGCGCTTCTTCAAGTGCTTTTAACACATCATCGCGCACATTCATGAAGTGATCCCATTTTGCTTTTAACGCATCCTGATTTGGAACTTCTTTTGCTTCAGGCATGTCTGTTAACTGAACACTTTCTGCTTCAACACCAGGAATGTGCTTCCACACTTCGTCAGCTGTGTGAGAAAGGATTGGTGAAAGCATCTTCGTTAGGGACGTTAACATTTCATAATAAACCGTTTGGATGCTACGACGTCTAGGATTGTCCTGTGACTCAATGTAAAGAACGTCTTTTGCAAAATCAAGGTAAAACGCACTTAAATCAATCGTACAGAAGTTGTGAATTGCATGATAAATCGTTGCGTATTCATATGAATCATATCCATCACGAACTTTTTGTGTTAGTTCTTGTAGACGAAGTAACATGTACTGATCAACTTCTTGCAGGTTCTCTGTTGCAACTGCATCTTTTGCAGGATCAAAATCATGAAGGTTACCAAGTAGGAAACGGAACGTATTACGGATTTTACGATAAACTTCTGAAACCTGTTTTAAAATGTTATCAGAAATACGTACGTCTGCTTGATAGTCTGCACTTGATACCCAAAGGCGTAAAATATCAGCACCAAGCTGTTTCATTACTTTATCAGGTACAACAACATTACCCATGGACTTACTCATCTTACGTCCTTCCCCATCTAGTGCGAAGCCGTGACTTAAAATCGTTTTGAATGGAGACTTGCCTGTAATCGCTACAGATGTAGATAGGGAAGAGTTAAACCAACCACGATATTGGTCAGAACCTTCTAGATAGATATCTGCTGGACGATCTAATTCGCCACGTTCTTTTAGCACAGCCTGGTGAGAAGATCCACTATCGAACCAAACGTCCATGATATCTTCTTCTTTTGTGAACGTACCGTTTGGACTATGTTCAGAAGTAAACCCTTCTGGTAACAAATCTTTTGCTTCACGCTCGAACCATACATTTGAACCATGCTCACGGAACAGTTTTGATACATGAGAAATCGTTTCGTCCGTAATAATTGGAGTATTATCCTCACCATAGAATACTGGAATTGGTACACCCCATGCACGTTGACGAGAGATACACCAGTCCTCACGGTCACGCACCATGTTATAAAGACGTGTTTCGCCCCATTTCGGTACCCAATTAATTTCGCGAATCTCACTTAAAATGTCCTCACGGAAATCTTTAATAGAAGCGAACCATTGAGACGTTGCACGGAAAATGGTTGGCTTTTTCGTACGCCAATCATGTGGATACGAGTGTTTTATAAAGGTTAAGTTTAGTAGAGCACCTGTTTCTTCAAGCTTTTCTGTAATGTCTTTATTTGCTGCATCATAGAACAAACCTTCATATCCTGGTGCTTCTGAAGTGAAGTAACCTTTTTCATCAACAGGACAAAGAACTTCTAGACCATACTGTTTACCAACCCAGAAGTCATCCTCACCGTGACCAGGTGCTGTATGAACACAACCAGTACCCGCATCTGTTGTTACATGTTCTCCTAAAGTAATAAGAGAGTCACGATCATAAAGTGGATGTTGAGCAACAACATGTTCAAGTTGGCTACCTTGATAGGTTTTTACGATTTCAGGGTTACTCCACTCTAATGCCTCTGCTACTTCATCGATTAATTTTTCAGCAATAATATATTTCGCTCCGTTTGCTGCAACGGTTACGTAGTTTAATTCAGGGTGCAAGGAGATCGCCATGTTTGCTGGGATGGTCCAAGGTGTTGTTGTCCAGATAATGAATTTCTCATCGCCTTCTAGAACACCTTTAGGATCTTTTACATCAAAAGCAACATAAATAGATGGAGAACGTTTATCATGATATTCGATTTCTGCTTCTGCAAGGGCAGATTCAGATGATGGAGACCAATAAACAGGCTTCTTCCCTTTATAGATATAACCTTTCTTTGCCATCTCACCGAATACTTCAATTTGAGCAGCTTCATAGCTTTCATCTAATGTAATATATGGATTGTCCCAATCACCACGAACACCCAGACGCTTAAATTGGCTACGTTGATTATCAACTTGGTTTAACGCATATTCTTTACAACGCTCACGGAATTCTGCTACCGTCATTTTCTTACGATTCACTTTTTTCTTGGCTAATGCTTGTTCAATCGGTAAGCCGTGTGTATCCCAGCCTGGTACATAAGGTGCGTGGTACCCTGCCATCGATTTATAACGAACAACAAAATCTTTAAGGACTTTATTTAACGCGTGTCCCATGTGAAGATCTCCGTTCGCATATGGAGGTCCATCATGAAGGACAAATAGAGGACGCCCTTCTGTTCGTTGTTGAACTTTTTCATAAATATTTTGTTCTTCCCACTCTTGTTGTTGATTTGGCTCGCGGTTTGGAAGGTTCCCGCGCATTGGGAATTCCGTCTTTGGCATCAACAAGGTATCTTTATAATTCATTGTATTTTCTCCTCCTTCAATTACTCATGATGGTCATGTTGAACATGGGAAATACCTTTAAATATACAAAAAACCTCCCCATCCCCAAAAGGGACGAGAAGGACTCGCGGTACCACCCTTATAGAATTGTCCAAAAGATTGGAACAAATCCACTTCAGCATTCGTAACGTGAATGAATCGCCCTAACCTACTATCTTCAGTAAGGGTACTCGAGGGGGATAGGACAATAAATGTCATGCTTCAGGCTTCCACCATCCCTGATTCGCTAGTCAAGATAGATTTATTGCACGAACCCTGTCATCGTAATTAACAATGCTATAATTTCTGATTATGAATTATATGTAAAAATAAATTCAACGTCAAGAATTATTTTCAGCTAATTCTTTTTCATACTCTGTTTCTTCATCAATTTCAACGTTAAAAAGATCATCCCAATCATCATTATCAATCATATCTAGTTGTGCTTCAACCATCATTTTCAGACGAGTACGGAAGACCTTGGCTTGTTTCTTCAGTTCCTCTACCTCTAATGAAATACGACGAGATTTAGCAAGAGCTTCATTAATAATACGATCAGCATTCTTCTCTGCTTCTTTTACGATTAATTTACTCTCTTTATTAGCGTTTGTCTTCACTTCTTCAGCCGTTTCCTGGGCAACAAGAATAGACTTATTTAGTGTTTGTTCAATGTTACTGAAGTGTCCTAATTTTTCTTCTAATTCTTGAACTTTATCTTCAAGTTTTTTCTTATCACGGATGACCACTTCATAATCTTTGATGATTTGATCTAAAAATTCGTTTACTTCATCTTCATCGTAACCGCGAAAGCCTCTCGTAAATTCCTTATTATGAATATCCAATGGTGTTAGTGCCACACGGGCCACCTCCTTAGGGTGTAGGGTTTTGATATACGGACCGCTCTTCATGAACAGTCTTGTGGATACTATTTATTTCGACAAAGATGCGCATATTCCTTCTAGTTCCTTGGACTTATTTTAACTGAGACGTCACAATTCTCCATTTTTCTTTTTTTGTTTTTCCTTCTATGGAATTAAGCTGACTACGGCCTTTACCTCGTACAGAGATCATATCTCCTTCTTCTAATAAGAAAGCTGGATTATCTACAGTTTGAAAATTCACCTTAACCAGCCCTTTTTCAATATAAAGGGAAGCTTTTTGACGGGATAAATTATAGATCTCTTTTAGTATAATATCTAATCGTAAGGAAGCTACAGTCCCTGTACTCTCGGACCATTCTTCTGTGCTCTCAAGTAAATGTTCATGAGGCTTCTCCTCGAATTGAACACCTGCTTTTTTGATACCTGTTAAGTTCATTTGGACATACGTAACAATTTCTGAGGCTACTAGAATTTGAATGGTATCCTCTGTAACAATCAAATCTCCTAGTTTACTTCGTTTAACACCAAGGGACATGAATGCTCCGAGGACATCCTTATGCTCAAGTGTTACAAACTTACTTGGATACTTTGCTTCAAGTAATGTCACCTGAAAATCATCTGTTTCAATCTCCTCATAATAAGGAGCCAGGATCATCCTTTTCCGTTCTGCAGTTGATGTTCCACCATAATCTCTCAATAAAAAATCATCATGATTCCCAATAATCGTACTAAAGATTTTCTGTTGACGAGGATCAAGAAAGTCTGTCAGCTTCCGCTGATACATCCGCTCTACATCTTCCTGCCAGGATAAAACCTGATCAATGAACGGCTGCTCCTCTTTTCGAAAGTGCTGATAAATCTCCATAAGCTTTACTCCTTAAATTCTCTCTAAATGAAAAAGGAGATCATGTCTCCATGATTCTCCATCAGCTTGTTAGGTTTATGATAAGTTGCCCTAGGGCATGCAATCCGGAACCTTGTGCAAACTGCAACACGAAAATCGCCACAATTGGTGAAATATCAATCATGCCAATTGGAGGGATTACTTTACGGAAAGGTTCTAAATAAGGTTCACAAATCTTTGTTAGGAAGTTTCCAATTGATGAGTCCCGTGCTCCTGGAAACCAAGACATAAGTATGTAACCGATCAATGCAAAGAAATAGCCAGTTAGTAGTAAGTCTACAAGCTCTAATATCGTTAGTAAAATACCAGTCAAAATCGTTAACCACCTTTTCTAAAAATCATCGCTCTCATTCATGACTTCTGATATTGTACCAGAAACATCGACATTCTCAGGTGTGCATAGGAATGTTTGAGCGCCAAGTTTTTGAATATCTCCACCAATAGCATACACCGTTCCGCTTAAAAAATCTACAATACGTTTTGCTTGTTGATGGTCTACACGCTGAAGGTTGATCACAACAGCTTTACGATTTACAAGATTATCAGCAATCTCTTGGGCTTCATTATACGTACGTGGCTCGCAAAGGACAACCTTAGAAGACTGTTGCATACTTTTTAAGCTAACTACATTTTGCTTTTTAGAATCACTTGATTGTTGTTGTTGATGCATCGGCTCTGGCCCTTCAGCTTCTTCTTCCGTTTCAATATACTCGTATTCATCTTCTATAAAAAAGTTTCGTAGTTTATTTTTTAAACTCATAATGTTTCACCCCTTTATTAAAATTCCTTGCCAACTAGCTTGGAGCCAATTCGTATGTGTGTAGCTCCTTCTTCAATGGCAATTTCGTAATCATTGCTCATCCCCATAGATAGGTGCTTACATGGTGCATGAGCCCAATCTTTCGTTTCAACTTCTTCCTTAATTGTTCTAAGCTTTCTGAAGATTGACCTTAACTTATCCTGATCTTCTATATAAGGAGCCATCGTCATAAGACCAGTCACTTCAATATTTTCATAGTTGCGAAGTGAATCAATAAATGGAATGACTTCTTCAGGCTCTAAGCCATGTTTAGAATCTTCACCACTAACATTTACTTGAACAAAACATGGAACTTTACGATCGGTTCGCTTATTAATTTCTTTTGCTAAAGATTTGCGGTCGAGTGAATGGATCATAGATACCTGATCGATCACTTCTTTTACTTTTCGAGACTGTAGGGTTCCGATAAAATGCCATTGAACACCTTGTCCAATTTCATCGTACTTTTCATTCATACCCTCCACTCTGTTTTCTCCTAAGTGTTCGACTCCCGCTTCAATCGCCTGCTTAGCACGGTCAATCGTCACATACTTTGTTACAGCAATAACAGAGATCTCGTTATTTGATCTACCTGCTCGATCACAGGCTTGTCTAATATTAGCTTGGATGGTTTCTAAGTTTTCTGCAACGTTCACGAAGGACATGCTCCTTCCTTGCTATAGTTTTTCTTTTAGTCCAATAAATCCTAACATACGTCCTGTTTTCCCCTTATCACGTCGGTGTGAGAAGAATAAATGATCGTTTTGATATGTACAGTACTCTGATTGTTCGATATGTTTTTCCTCTAGACCAGCTTCTAATAACAAGTCCACATGCATATCTTGAAGAGATAAAAGGTAACGTCCATTTTCTTGAGATTGAACAATTGGCTCTTCCTGATATTTTTTTGGAAGTTGTTGAATCACATTATCATCCACTTCATACATATCTCCACTTATCGATGGACCAATTCCTACTCGAAGCGTTTTAGGATCTACGCCTTTTTCGACCAAGGCTTGAACCATTTTGGGGCCCATTTTCGCTACAGTTCCACGCCAACCTGCATGAGCTATTCCAATCCAACCCGTAATGGGATCAAAGAAAAACAAAGGAACACAATCAGCATAGAAAGCAGTTAACAATACATTTGGTTCTTTTGTTATTAAACCATCACAGTTTGGAATAGACGAATCTTGATTAAATGCACCTTTCCCTTTATCTTTCTTGGTTACGGTATAGATATCCGTATCGTGCACCTGTTCTCCACCAATCCAAGTGTCCATTGAAAATTGTAAAAGAGAAGCCAATGTTTCTCGATTTTGATGTACTGTTTCTTGCCGATCTGGTACATGCCACCCTAAATTAAATGAATCAAATGGAGGCTCTCCTGATCCACCTAAACGGGTGGTCATGCCCACAACAAGCTCTGGGTGAGCATAAGTCCATTTTGTTATTTCTAAATAGGACGGATGCGTATGATGAAAACCTTCCGACATGTCTCATCCTCCATACATTTAAGTTTATTCGAATGATCAATATGACTGTTTATAACTCTAGTAGTAAATATAATTTCATAGTCTAATATAGGCTTAAAACTTGCCGTTCGGCAAGTTTTTCTATATTCTATCATATTTTCAGACAAAATTCTTGTGAGATTAGGCTTAATCTGCTTGATTTGGTGCATATAAAGCCGGCTGAATCGCTTTCTTTACAAGAATAACATCTTCTCCAATTTTTAAAATCGACTCCCAAGGTATGATGATCTCTTCATCCTTACCAAGAAACCCCATCATCTTTCCTTTTCCACCTATTATTATAGAGATTAGTCTTCCACGATCTACATCAATTTCTAAATCAGTCATATGTCCAAGTTTTTCCCCATTTTCAACAGAAATAATCTCCTTAACTTGTAATTCAGAAATCGTAACCATATCCACACCACCCCTACAATTACTATATGCACACCCATATCCAAAATAGAACGGTACCGTGCAATCACCAAAATTTGTCGATTTAACAAATTTCAGGTGCAACACGGTACCGATTCTTCATGTTTTTTTATTCATACATTTGCTTATTCATTTCTTTAATAGCTGCTTTTTCTAAACGGGATACCTGTGCTTGGGAGATGCCAATTTCATCTGCAACTTCCATTTGTGTTTTTCCCTGGAAAAAGCGATAGTTGAGTATCATCTTTTCTCGCTCATTTAATCTTCTCATACCTTCTTTAAGTGCAATTTCATCGATCCAAATTGTATCCTTGTTTGTGTCATCACTTAATTGATCCATAACAAAAATAGGGTCTCCGCCGTCATTGTAAATGGGTTCAAATAATGAAACTGGATCTTGAATAGCATCTAATGCGAATACAACATCGGAATGAGGTACGCCCATCTCTTCAGCAATCTCCATGGGTGATGGATCCTTTGATGTTTTACTCATTAGCTTCTCTCTCACTTGTAAAGCTTTATAAGCGATGTCACGTAGTGAACGAGACACACGAATTGGGTTATTATCTCTTAAGTATCGTCGAATTTCCCCAATAATCATCGGTACTGCATAGGTGGAAAACTTAACATTTTGACTTAAGTCAAAATTATCGATTGATTTCATTAAGCCAATGCAGCCAACTTGAAATAAGTCATCTACATACTCGCCTCGGTTATTAAAACGCTGGATTACACTTAAAACCAGTCGTAAGTTTCCATTAACGAGTTCTTCACGGGCCCAATGTTCTCCCGATTGCATACGTTTAAATAGCTCTCTCATTTCATCGTTTTTAAGTACTGGTAATTTGGATGTATCGACTCCGCATATTTCAACCTTATGTTTTGTCAAATCTATACCCTCCTATGTGGAGATGCTGTCAAAAGTCAGTATCTCCTCATGAGGGAAAAATATGCAGGACACTATTCAAAAACACGACAGAAATCGACAGAACCCTTCGCTAATCCTTGGTATAAAAGGACTATACCGATATAGTAAATCTTTTCAAAATAATCATTATAGTGTTTAGGCTCTTATTACATTAAAGCCCCCTTATCTGGAAGACTTGGATTCGAGATATAGGTTCGGAGGAGTCCGTTGCTTGTATGAGAGTAAGGGGGTCAGTGAAACGGCAATACTCCTGTTGCCTCACACGACGTGGGGTAGGTCGACGTTGCCACACGATGTGGCGGTCTTAGTCGATCTTCCTTGTTTACTTTGAGCCTCCTCGTTCACTCCGTTCTCTGTGGGGTCTCATCTGCCCTTTCTACCACTGGAGTTTGCCGTTTTCTTCCCCCCTTTGCGTTTATGGAGAATAACGGACCCTAGTGTGTGGGTTCTAAACCTTACGGACATCTGTTCCGTTATTTTGAACTTTTAAGGCATTTCGAGAGTCGTTACGGACATATGGTACCTTATTTGTGACAGATTGCTCTTTATTAAGGTGATTTGCAGCAATTAGCGGAATGAATGTCCGTAAGCATTACCTCCTCATATCGCTGCGGTTCCGTTCATCACCATTCGGCTAAGGTGGGCTTGGGAACGGGTTGACTCCTCCGGAAAAACGGGCGAGCGAGACCCCGCAAGAAGCGTAGCGGATGAGGAGGCTCGATCGTTCGTCCGGGGAAAGCAACCCGTTCCCAAGCCCACCGTACTCAACAATAGCAACGGAACCGCCTCTCTCACTAAAACAGTTATTCCATATTACTGCCATAATGTTGAGTAACTAATGAACATAAAATTATCCTAAAACAAGTAAAAAAACTCTCATTAAAAAGAAGGCTGAATCCATTTTAGGATTCAACCCTCAAATTCGCTTGCTATTATACTTTCTCTCGAATTACACCATCTTATTAAATTCTTTCTTCAAACGACGAATGATCTTTTTCTCAAGTCTGGATATGTAAGACTGTGAAATGCCTAACATATCTGCTACGTCTTTTTGTGTCATTTCATCTTCACCAATTAACCCAAAACGTAACTCCATAATTTGCTGTTCCCGCTCATTTAACGACTCGAGTGCTTTCTTCAAGAGGCGCTTGTCCACGTGGGCCTCTAGATCACGCGTAATAATATCATCATCCGTTCCTAACACATCGGAAAGTAAAAGCTCATTCCCATCCCAATCAATGTTAAGAGGCTCATCGAAGGACACTTCACTTCGAATTTTGTTATTTCTTCGTAAATACATCAAAATTTCGTTTTCAATACAGCGGGAAGCATAAGTCGCTAGCTTGATTTTCTTTTCAGGGTTAAAGGTATTTACAGCTTTAATAAGTCCAATCGTACCTATACTGATTAAATCTTCAATATTAATTCCTGTATTCTCAAACTTCCTAGCAATATATACAACAAGTCGTAGGTTTCGTTCAATCAGCATAGCTCGAGCTGCTTTGTCTTCTTTTGGTAATCTTTTTAACAGTTCTTGTTCTTCCTCTTTTGATAAGGGAGGCGGCAGGGCATCATTTCCTCCTATGTAGTAGATCTCATCTGTCTTCCACCCAAGCTTGATTAAAAACTTATACCACCATAATTGTAATTTGAGTTTCCATTTACCCATCATACTCCTCCTTTATGAACACGATCTTATGCAGAGTCCACTGCTATCGTCTTTAATAAGTGGGGATGCATTAAGCAATGATAGCTATCATCTGGAGCTAGTTGTCCAAATTGAAAGCCTATTAAAACTTGATTGATGTTTACATGCTTCTCTTGAACTGTAACTTCAAGCCAGTCAGGTTTTATCGACATCATAAATGACCCCTGGCCACTGACACCTTGATATGGAATGATACGTATTTTATCACTCCATCGTTCTGGTAGTTGATCTAAAGCCAAGTCATCGTTAGCTCTCTTCAATTGCCCCCATTCCTCCTCTGAAAACCACCTTCTCATTAATGTTTTATCACATATAATGACTGGTCGTTTTGTAATCGGATCAGTCAATTGATTTCCACTATCAATAAGTGCAGTCGTTTCATGGATTTGCCCTTGGATACTCAACTTTACTTGGATCATTTCATCATATTTCATTTGCTGTACGACCAATTGTTCCATTCGTTTCTTTGTAAACCACCAAACAATTGGAAACCCAATAAATACAAACAACCAGCTAATCCCATCACCAAATCCAGTTTGATACGTCACAACTACACCATTCGATACTTGAATTTGTTCATTCAATACAAAATAGAGACCAAACAACCCTCCTCCTATAGCGAAGGTAATAAAATAAAAATAGAGAATATGACGTACAAAAATACGAAGATTCCTAAACCCGAATGCAGTTAAAATAATGATGGCTGAAAAAATTGCCTTACCTAAAGGAGATGACCAAATAGATGCTGGATAGTAGAGGTTTATAGGTACGAGCAATGAAGCAACCAAAGCTCCTATAACAAGTCTCCACCGGTTATTTTGTGATTTGGATAAGCTATGCGTAAGCATCAAGATCATCCAGTCCAAGAAAAAGTTCAAAAGCCAAACGGCATCTAAATAGATGGTCACAATGTCCTCCCCTTCTTGCCCTTCCTATTAGAAAGTTCATCTTGTGAGAGTAAGTATAGCGAAGATAGAAATAGAAGTCTGTCATATTCTGTAGAGAGAGTTAAAAATATTTTTGAAGATTTTCAACGATTTTGTCGGTTAACGAAAGCTGATCCTAAATAATAAAAAGCCTTGCAAAACACAAGACTTTTTATTACCTAAACACTGATATTTTCTTTTATAACCTTGGGTCTCACCATGGCTTTGTTCGTAGCGCCCCAGTATAACACCACTACAACCATGAAAGCTATTCCTGTAGTCACCATGATTAAACGAGGATCAATCACATTTCCTAACCAACCATAGACCCAATTCGCAATAGACATAAGTCCTGCTGCTAACACATAATAAACACTTGTTACCCGTCCACGGACATGCTCATCTGTTGCTTCTTGAATAAATGCATTTGTTAATGTCATAAATAGGGCTTGTGAGGACCCAACAAATAAAATAGCTATGATGGCAATTGTTTCATTACTACTTAATCCCAAGAAGGACAAAGATAATCCACTAAGAACAGAACTAACCCAAAATAACTTAACTTTTAAGGTATGACTTTTTAATCCCGCTAAGGACAAAGTGCCGAATATGGCCCCTAAACCTACCATACTCATAAGAAACCCATAAAACTCTGCCTTTGATCCTAGCCCTTTGGTTACGAAACTCGGTAACATCCCCATAAATGCCATTGTGAGAGCACAATGCAAACCAACTAAGACGATGATCCCAAATATGTAACGATTGTTTCGAATATAGTTCAGTCCTGTTATGAAAGAAGGTATAAAATTCTCTTGATCTATTAGATCGTCATCAACCATTTTAGGGACGTTCAGGAATCCTACAAATAGGATAGCTAGCACGTAAATGAAAGCACCTATGATATAAACCAATTGTGGCCCCATCAATGCTAAAAGCGGAGTAGCTAATAACGGACCAATAAACTCTGAACCTCTTTGTCCAACAGCTTTTAAAGAATAGGCATTATAGAGAGTTTTCTTTGGAACAATACCTGGTACAATCGTGTTAATAACCACATTAATCATACTTGAACCAAGCCCAAACATAAATGATAAAGCAACCAGACCTAAAGGTGATATTACACTAGTCATTGTTGTGATGGTTAACGTTGTTAAAACAATGAGTGTGAACCCAATAGCTACGTAAATTAATTTACGACGTTCAATTTTATCTGCTAATACTCCAACGACAGGCGCCCCTATAATATTTGGAAACATTAAAGCAAACATAATTGCACCAGACCAGAAAGAAGATTCTGTTATGTGAAAGACTTGCCATGTTACACCAAGTGTAAATACCCATTTCCCTGTATTCGTTAATGTAACCGTTAACCATAGCCATAGGTATTTAATATATTGAAACGATAGAAACCAATCAGATACTAACTTTTTCAAACAAGTCCCCCCATTAATCGTTAAGCATGTATTTTGTACAACTTATAATAGCCTAACATAAAAAATCCTGTCATATTGAGATAACATGACAGGATTTCTTATAGACCTTCTATTTTTTAAAACAATAGAAGCTTATCGTCTGCGATTACGGTTACGCAAGAACGTTGGAATGTCTAATGTTTCTTCCTCTTGGAAGTTCTTTTGGTTATTAGATCCGGATGGTTGTCCAGATGTTTGCATATCACGCTGTTTTGGTTCTACGCGCTGCTTTTTCTCAGTTGGCTGTTGTTGCTGTTGCTGCTGCTGAGTATTGATAGATGGACGACCCTGTCCTTTTCTCTCAGCTTCAAGTTGACTTTCATCAAAACCTGTCGCAATAACCGTTACAACAATCTCATCTTTTAAGTTCTCGTTAATTACTGAACCGAAGATCACGTTAACTTCTTGGTCAGCTGCGGATGTTACGATGTCAGCCGCTTCTTGAACTTCATACAAGCTTAGGTTTGCTCCACCTGTAATGTTCATTAGGACACCATGTGCACCATCAATAGATGTTTCAAGCAATGGTGATGAAATAGCTTTTTTGGCAGCTTCTACCGCTCGACTTTCGCCAGTAGCAATTCCGATACCCATTAGGGCTGAACCTTTATCTGCCATGATTGTCTTCACGTCGGCAAAGTCTACGTTAATGAGACCTGGAGTCGCAATAAGGTCTGAAATACCTTGTACACCTTGACGTAATACATTATCCGCTTCACGGAATGCTTCAAGCATTGGTGTATTCTTATCAACGATTTCAAGTAAGCGATCATTTGGAATCACAATTAATGTGTCTACATTACTCTTTAATGCGTCAATACCTCCCGCAGCTTGGTTGGAACGTTTACGTCCTTCGAACATGAATGGACGAGTTACAACGCCTACTGTAAGAGCACCTATTTCTTTCGCTACTTGCGCAATAACGGGTGCAGCACCTGTACCTGTGCCGCCTCCCATTCCAGCAGTAACGAAGACCATATCTGCTCCTTGTAAAGCTTCCTCAATCTGCTCTTTGCTTTCTTCAGCAGCTTTTCGACCCACTTCCGGGTTCGCACCTGCACCTAAACCTCGTGTAAGCTTCGTTCCGATTTGCATCTTCACTTCTGCTTTTGATAGATTTAAAGCTTGTGCATCTGTATTGACAGCGATGAATTCAACGCCTTGAACACCGTGCTCAATCATACGGTTAACGGCATTACTACCGCCGCCACCAATTCCAACAACTTTTATGGTTGCTAATTGATCCATATTTGTATCAAACTCTAACATTTTTCGTTCCTCCCACTTTGCAAGATTACAAGTTTCTTTTACTAGCTATGATATACGGCCAAGGGAACGCCTTTTTTAATCGAAAAAGTATTTAATCAAATTAGATAATCCTGATTCTTTTTCTTTCTTAGGTTCCTTTTGAGTAGTTGGCTTCTTTTGTTTTTTAACTTTTGCTTCAGGTTCTTCAATAGTTACTGCTGGGAATAATTCTTTTCCTTGAATTTTTGCATTGTGATATGCGAACTGTAAAATCCCTACTCCAGAGGTGAATTGCGGTTCTCTAACACCTATGTAATCAGGGATAGCAATTCTGACATTTGCCTGAAATACATCTTGGGCAAGATCTAAACAGCCTGGCATGCTCAACACGCCACCAGTTAAGACCATGCCTCCTGGGAGTTCACGATATCCCATTCGACGAATTTCTTGCTCAATAAATGCATAAATCTCTTCTAGCCTTGCTTCAATCATATCAGATAATTGTAATTGGTTAAATGATTGTTTCCTATCACTACCGATGATGGAGACGTCAAAAGATTCATCCTCTTGAGCTTCGTCAAAGAATGCATGTCCATAATTGCGTTTAATATCTTCTGCTTCTTCTGTAGAAGTGCGCATCCCAATCGATAAGTCCTTGGTAATGTTATCTCCACCAAGAGGTACGACACTTGTTCCTTGTAATGTACCTTGTTCAAATACGGATATGGTTGTACAACCTCCGCCAATATCAATTAACGCAACACCCAAGTTCTTTTCATCTTTTGAAAGAGCTACAGAACCAGCTGCTAGTGGTTGCAAGCAAATGTCTAAGACTTCAAGGTTTGCTCGCTCCACACATTTTAAGATGTTATGTAAGACCGTTTTAGAACACGTTATGATGGTCCCTTCCATTTCTAGACGAACCCCAATCATGCCGCGTGGGTCTGTAATCTCATCTAACCCATCCACAATAAATTGCTGAGGAATTACGTCAATAATTTCTCTCTCTGGTGGAATTGACATCACCTGAGCTGCATCTAGCACACGATTGATATCTTCCTCATCAATTTCTCGATTTTCACTTTGTACTGCAACGACACCATGACAAGGTTGTAATTGAATATGATTACCGTTGATCCCTACGACCACACGATTAATTTGCATTCCAACCATGCGTTCTGCTTGTTCTACAGCACTACGTATGGACTGCACGGTTTGATCTATGTCAACAATTGCACCTTTTTTCATGCCGTTAGAGGCAGCTGTTCCTACCCCGATAATATTTAATGAATCATTCATCACTTCGCCAATAATGACTTTTATTTTTGATGTACCTATGTCAAGACTGACTAATATATCATTGTTGTTCAAATCCAAGGCACCTCCTATGTTAAGGCATATCTGAATAGTTCACATGTTACCTAATCTTATATTATATAGCAATTCATTTTCGACAGAGAAAGGAATATTTTAAACATTTTGGATAAAATGATCCAAAAGTCCTATTTTTGAAAACGATCTACATAACTAAAGCTTAATTGGATCATACATAGACTATCTCAGAAACTTAATTATAATTTCAACAGAATTATAGGAATATCCTTTTATTTTCTTCTGTTTTTTTCATCTTCCTTCTTTTTTCTACTTCGTTCAATCATATACCTTCTAATCAAAGCTATATTTTGAAATAATCGAACTCCAAAAGCGAATACAGCTGCTAAATATAAATCAATTCCTAGTTGAACCCCAAGAAAAGCTAAAAGAGCAGCTAAAGATACGTTAAAGAAAAAACCAGATACAAAAACTCGTTGGTCAAACTTTCCTTCTAAATGAGCCCGTATTCCGCCTAACAATGTATCAAACGCTGCAAGAACAGCAATAGAAAGATAATCTGCATATTCTTCAGGAACTTGAAAATCTGTTAATAATCCTAAAGTTAAACCAATGAGTAAAAATAAAACCGGAAGCCACATTACGATTCACCTATTTCTCTTTTCTCAACTTCTACATATTTCAACTTAGGTACTTGCTCATATGCTGGTAATGTCAGCTCTTCTCTTTTTGACATTTCTAATTCTAGGTTTTCAATGGCAAAATCATCTTTTGATTGGCTAACTTGCATGTAATCCAAAAGCCTACTCGCATTTTCTGATAATACTTTAATTGTTATCGGCAATGGCGGTATAGGATGATTATTTACATATGTGTGCCCATTTACATCTCGTATTGGTGACACATTGGTAATACGCTCACTAGAAATGGCAATGTCAGAAGCTCCGTATGTATTCAATTCATTGATTAATCGGTGTAAGAGTCCTGGTGATACACTTGGATAAGTTTGCTCTGAATCAATGTTTTGAAAAATGGGTGTGACCTTAATAACAATTCCTTCGCCTGAAACTTCGGTAAGTCCGGCGTCCCTTTTGAGAACTTGAATAGATTCTTTTAAGGTTTCTACTTTAGCTGATTGGGTTTGGCCTTCATACTGTGCAATCATTTCATCCAATTCTGCAATTTTGTTGTACAATTGTTGTTGAACTTTTTGCTGATTCTGTAATTCCTTCCGTACTTCCCACAAGTCACGAGTATCTCGTTTTACTGTGTTCTGGGTACTTTGGAACTGAATGGCGATCATAAAACCAACGCTTGCAAATATGATAGAAAATAAAATCTTGTATCGTAGGCTCACATCCATCACCCCTCCCCTGTCATTTGAGCAGGCATGGATATACGATCTCTTTCTTGCAAGGTAACTTCTACATTATCGTTTACAAGTTGATCCACTACTCCATGGGTTAATTGTAAACTAGGCATTAATACTTCTGGATCTCCTATAGCTGTGATAACAAATGGCGCAGGATGTTGAACACCATCCACTGATACAACAGGACCGATACAGGCTATATAACTTTCTTTCAGGAGTCGTTGACCATTTATCGCAATTGCATCTGCCCCTGCTGATAGTAATTCGTTAACTACTTTGTGAATGTGACTTTCGTGAACAATATATTGATTAGCATTTTCTTCCGTGGGGACATAGTCTGCGTCACGAAGTTGCACTTCAACTCCAGGCCCCTCTACTGGAAGGTCTCCGGTTAGTTTTTGTAGTTTCTTTTTTTCCTCTACGTAATTCCCAACCTTCTGTTCCTGATTAGCCAACTGATCTTCAAGGTTCTGAATTCGGTCTTTTTTCATTTCGACTTCTTCACGAAGCTCTTTATTTTGTGCTTCAATATCAATAAGCTGCTGCCTGTAATAGTAATCTTTTTCAAGCTGATCATCGCTCATTTGCACAACTTGAGCATTGTTTTTGGTTTGTTGATAGCTAAACGCTACTAAAAAACCTGAGACTAGTAAAACTAAGGAGATAATAACATGCTTACCGGTTATCTTCATTATTGCTCTCTCCCTCAGCCTCTGAACTTGGATAGGCCTCAAAATAAGCTCCTACATCAATATGGATTATTCCTTTTTGACCTGGATCTAATTGAGACACAATCGATGGATAGGTTCTCATGTTCTCAGAAAAATTTCGAATGGATGCTTCGACTTCAAACCCGTCATTCATGTATAAATGAATTTTATAAGGGTTCTTCTCTGTAGGTGTCCAGTACAATTCAGAGATTTGTCTAGTTACACTGCTTGGTAACTGCCTTAGTTCACGAGTCATTTCTTCTAAGTACGTCTGTTTTTCCCATCCTCTTAACAATGGTGCATCACTACCAGGAGAAGAAAGACTATATGAGGTTAAACTCTCTCCTGTTTCAAGGATCGGATAATAAGCCCCATTTTTTTGTACATAACCTACTCGTTCAAATTCATTCACTTGAATGGAAATTGTTGATGGAAAGTCCTTTTCAACTTTAACGGAGTTGACTTCTGAATGCTCGTTAACTTTCTTTTGTATTGCATCTGTATCAACTTTCCAAAAGTTATCTTCGGTTGATAACCCACTCAAAGATACAATCGTTTCCTTTTTTATGTTTGTATTTCCCTTAACGTTTATGGTACTTACATTGCTTAAGGATGATTGAAGATATAGTATGACTACAATCAGTAAAAAGAAAAGAGACAAATACAAGACGAGTCGTCGGTTTGCCTTTTTTTTACGTTTTTCTTTGAGTTTCGGTATACGATCTTCTATAGATACAATTTTCTTCTCTGCCATGGAATGTTCCCCTAGACAATTAAATTTTTACATAATGAAACGGCATACCAGGATGCCGCTTCATATGCATATCAAAATTATATCACAACTTCATCAAAAGTTCGTGATGATACATACCTAGATCCCGATGTTTTCACCTTTTTCCCATGGCAACCAGTTTATTTAAATGTAGGAAATTACCTGATCATTATTAATGAGTTTTAAAGATCAAGCCTTTTTGCCTCATTCCCCAAATAACGGAGTGTAAAACAGAAAATCAAAATTCATTTCAAGAAATATATTCTATTTATTCTAAACTTTTCTATTAGGCTTTCTTATTCCATTAAAGCCCCCTTATGTTGAAGACTTGGAATCGAGATAATGTGCAGTGGAGGTCCGTTGCTGGAAAAGAGTAAGGGGTTCATTGAAACGGCAAGCCTCCTGCTGCCCCACACGACGTGGGGTAGGTCGACGTTTCCACACGATGTGGCGGTCTTAGTCGATCTTCATTATTTACTTTCAGCTTCCTCGTTCGCAAGCTCTCTGCGGGATCTCGTCAGCCCTTTGCTACCACTGGAGTTTGCCGTTTCCTTCACCCCTTTGCATTTATGGAGGTTAACGGACCCTAGTTATTTGAGCTCTAACCCTTACGGACATCTGTTCCGTTATTTTGAACTTTAAAGGTATTTCGAGGTTCGTTACGGACATATGGTACCTTATTTGTGACAGATTGCTCTTTATTAAGGTGATTTGCAGCAATTAGCGGAATAAATGTCCGTAAGCTCTTTAGAAAAACCATTTTAAGGTGAAATAGCGGATCAAATGTCCGTAAGCATTACCTCCTCATATCGCTGCGGTTCCGTTAATCTCCATTCGGCTAAGGTGGGCTTGGGAACGGGTTGACTCCTCCGGAAAAACGGGCGAGCGAGACCCCGCAAGAAGCGTAGCGTATGAGGAGGCTCGATCGTTCGTCCGGGGAAAGCAACCCGTTCCCAAGCCCACCGTACTCCACAATAGCAACGGAACCGCCTCTCTCACTAAAACAGTTATTCCACATAACTGCCATTTAACTAAATAATCATCTACATACATCTACTAAAAAACCTCTGACAATGTCAGAGGTTAAAGTTTGGCATATCGACTTATATTTAAAAGAATTCCAACTGAACAAAGCGTAAGGGTTAGGGATGAACCTCCGTAACTTAAAAATGGAAGTGTGATGCCTGTTACGGGCATTAGTCCTGTCACAACACTAATATTAATCATAACCTGAATCGAAATCATGCCTACAATACCTAAAGCAAGCAAACTACCGAACATATCAGGAGCTGCCAAGGCAACTCGAATGCCTCGCCATAACAGAAGGAAAAATAACAGTAAGGTGAATGTTCCACCAATAAAACCTAACTCCTCCGCAAGTATGGCAAATATAAAATCAGTTTGAGGTTCAGGAAGATAAAAAAACTTTTGTAGACTTTGTCCTAATCCAAGGCCCATTAATCCACCAGGCCCAATTGCGTATAAGGATTGAATAATTTGAAACCCAGCACCTAGTGGATCTTCCCACGGGTTTAGGAAAGCTGTTATACGTTGAATTCGATAAGGTGCGGATATAATTAACCCTGCAAACCCAGCTACCCCTAAAACACCTAGTCCAACAAAATGAGAAATCCGAGCACCAGATACAAAAATCATGAGCATACAAGTACCCACAAGTACAACCCCTGTTCCTAAGTCTGGTTGTAACATAATGATCCCAAACGCTAAAAACACTAGCGATAAGGATGGAATGAAACCTTTATAAAACGAGGTGATCTTTTTCTGATTCTCAGATAAATATCTAGCCAGAAAGATAATCAGACCTAGTTTCATAAACTCTGAAGGTTGAATACTAAAGGCACCTACTCCAATCCAACTCCGCGCTCCCCCTCGAACCATTCCTACCCCAGGGATAAGGACAGCTATCAGCATAACAAAACATACTAGTAAGAGTATCTTTGAAATATTACGCCAACTTAGATAAGGAACATTCATAAATCCAAACATAGCCACAATCCCTAAAATAGCAAACAAAAGTTGTCGTTTAGCAAAGAAGAAGGAATCATCAAATTTATAATCAGCCCATATCGCTGATGCACTATAAACCATAATTACGCCTACTAACAAAAGCGAAAAGATAACGACCATAAGTAAAAGATCTGGTGCATCTTTTATATTTTGTCCACTATTTTTCCGAAACATAAAAAAATCCCCCTTGGTTCAATCACTTGAACATTGGGGGCATTTTTTATCGAGTAAACAAGCCCCCTACTCTAATGTATGCACCGCTTCCATAAACATGTCTCCACGTTCTTCAAAAGTACGATATTGATCCCAACTAGCACATGCTGGTGATAAAAGAATCACATCGCCTTTATTCGAAATACGGTACGCCTCTTCGGCTGCTTGTTTAACATTATCGACTATGATCGATTGCTCTATTCCATTGTTTTGAGCCAATTCATTAAGTTTTGGTGCTGTTTCACCAAAAAGGATCATGGCACGAACGTTTTTCAAGTACGGAGCTAAATCATCAAATTCATTACCTCTATCCAATCCACCTGCTAACAGGATCGTTGGTTTGTCAAATGCAGATAAAGCTTTTGATGTTGCAAGTAGATTCGTAGCTTTTGAATCATTATAAAACGTTCTCCCTTGAAGCTCTTTAACAAATTGCATACGATGTTTAACACCTGTGAACGTTTTTAAAACGCTCGTAATACCATCATTTGTTGCTCCAGAGAGTTTTGCTGCTGCTACAGATGCCATAATATTTTCCATATTATGAGCACCTACCAACATAATATCCTCAAGTCGTACAATTTTTTCTTGTTTCAAATACAACCATTCATCATCTTTCCAAACACCTTCAGGCTGAAAACTTGTAGTCGAGAATGGAATGCGTTGACTTTTCGCTTGTTTTACGTAATTTGTAACGTCCTCATGATCCGCATTATAAATGACGTAATCATCTTCATCTTGATTCATGAACACTTGAGCTTTGGAATATCCATAATGCTCCATTGTTTTATGATAATCAAGATGAGCTTCATATAAATTTAAAAATACCGCGATATGAGGTTTAAAGGTTTCAGTCCCAATTAATTGAAATGACGAAAGCTCAATAACTAATGTGTCCTCATCAGTAGTGGATTGAGCAACTTCACAAGAAACTTTTCCTATATTCCCAGCTAGCTTCACTGGCCTTTGGCTTTCTTGAAGCATTTCATAGGTCAATGTTGTCGTTGTTGTCTTTCCATTGGATCCTGTAATACCTATAATAGGCCCTTCAGATAATCTATAGGCAAGTTCAACTTCCGTAACGATTGGAAGACCACGTAATTCAGCTTCTTTAACAATCGGATTTGTATAAGGAATGCCGGGATTCTTCACCAAATAATCAATTCCATCTAAAACGGAAAGAGGATGTCCACCTGTCACGACTTCAATCCCTTTTTGGGTTAAAGCTCTAGCTTGAGGGTTTTCTTCATATGGCTTTTGATCATTTACTCGTACTGGGATTCCGCTATCATGAAGAAGAGTTGCTGCAGCTTCTCCTGACTTTGCAAGACCTAGTACAAGTACATGCTGATAAGGGAAGTTCTTTAACGTTTTCATTATAGCCACACCTCAATGTAAATACCGAGTGCTGCAAACAAGATGGCCACAAGCCAAAATGTAGTTACTACTCTCCACTCAGACCAACCTACTAACTCATAATGGTGGTGTAATGGACTCATCTTAAATACACGTTTTCCAGTCGTTTTAAATGAAATAACTTGAATAATAACAGATAGCGTTTCTAGAACAAATACACCGCCAATAATAATAAGTAAAATTTCTAGCTTTGTTAGTATGGCGATTGCTCCTATGGCTCCTCCTAATGCAAGCGAACCTGTGTCCCCCATAAACACCTTGGCTGGATGGGCATTAAACACAAGAAATCCTAATAATGCTCCTACAACGGCAAGTGAGAATACAGCAATTTCAAACTGGGGATGGCCTTGAAAAGCTAAAATCCCAAATGCACCAAATGCAACAGCTGCCGTACCGGCTAATAAACCATCTAACCCATCTGTTAAGTTCACAGCGTTGGAAGAACCAACAAGCATAAATAAAATTAAGATAGCATAGCCCCAACCTAAATCAAACTGCATGGTAGTACCTGGTATTCCGATATGTGTCGGGAAATCATGACGATATAAAATTATATAAAAGACCGCTGCGATAAAGAGCTGACCTAACATTTTTTGCTTAGAAGTTAAGCCAAGATTTCGTTTCATGGCTACTTTAATGAAATCATCTAAAAAGCCAAGTAGTCCGTAACCAACCATTACAAAAAGCATGAGGAAGACTTCAAAGCTCATCGCTTGAGGATTAAATTTAGCAACCACGAACAAGGTTGTAATACTTACAGAAACCAGAATCATCAATCCACCCATTGTTGGTGTCCCTGATTTCTTCTGGTGGGATTTTGGACCTTCATCTCGAATTTCCTGACCAAATTTTAACCTACGTAAAAAAGGAATAAAGATCGGTGAGATGAGGACGGTAATTAAAAATGCTATTGCCATAGTGATTAATAGTACTTGTGCATTCATTGTTTTCCTCCTTTTATTCGCATAAGACCGTCCAATTGTAAATACAATTTTTCATTTACTTTATTTTGGTTAAAAAAGTCCTTTATAGAATATATCATGTTACAGGTAAAATCTTTCCTCAACTTCATCAAACCTTCTCCCTATTTTTGGATTGTGGGAGTGGACAAATGTGTCTGATTGTAATGGGTATTTATTAACCCCAATTGTATAGATGCTTGCTCCAGACCTATTTTTTCACCGATGACTACAGCAAATCCTAAATACTTCAAGAAGCTTTTGTCCACGTTCTGATGATTATAAACACATTCATTTACCATAAAGTTATCTTCTTTAGAGTCAATGATGACCTCTTTATTTTCTTCTTTAAAACCACAAGTGATCACGTTTTCTTTCGAAAAAAGTGGTGAAAATAAAGATTCATCTCCATCTAAAAGGACATAACCATTCTCTTTTAGTCCAGCAAAGATTTCAACACTTTTTTGTATTAAATCTTCTGAATGTCCATTGCTAGAAACATGTGAAATAACCCCAAAATCCAGTTTGACGAATTCCACTAAGTGTTGGAGGTCATCAACACCTCCAAGTGCTACTCCCAATACAAGCACTTCAGTTTCAGCTGGCATTTGTAAGAGTTGAAGACAAAGATCTACCTCGGAGCTTTCTGTAAAATTCGCTTCATAAACTTCATATTGCTGTGATAAAACGGTAGACACGTATTTTTGAGTCATATCTACCCCTTCATCTCCAGTAACAAGAACTGTACATGGACTCACTTTTTCCAAGTAAGCCTCTGTTACTTCATTTAAGGAAGCTTGTAAATGATCGACAAAGAATAATGGAAAATCGGTTGGCAAAAAAGCTGGAGCAGGTGTTTCCTTATCCCAAATAGCTGCAATAGCTCCATTTGATATAGCCTCTTTTAATAAGTCTGCATGAGCTTCACTCTTATCAACGGGAATATACAGCGCTTTTTTCATGGAATGGGAAGGGTTATGATGAACTTCCATAATCTCAATTCCAAAATCAACTGCACCTTGATAATCAGGGAGAATATCAGCTAGCCAATCAGTCGAAAATCCCATTCATTCAGCCCCTTTATTTTCCGGATTGAATACTTTCCTTTGCAACCTCTACATCATCGAAATGAGTTCGCTCTCCATTGATTTCTTGATAGGTTTCATGACCTTTACCAGCAATCACAATCACATCACCAGCAGTTGCATGTTGAACGGCTTCATTAATCGCTTCTCTTCGATCCACGATAACCGTATAATCTTCACCAGTCACACCATTTTCCATATCCTCTAGAATGGCTTTGGGATCCTCTGAACGAGGGTTATCGGATGTTAAATAGGTATGATCTGCATACTTCACTGCCGCTTGAGCCATTAAAGGTCGCTTCGTTCGGTCACGATCTCCACCACAACCAATAACAACAAAAATTCGGTTTTCAACAAAGGATTTTACCGTCTTTAAAACATTCTCTAAAGAATCAGGTGTATGAGCATAATCAACAATAACGCCGAAATCTTGACCGGCTAACACAGGTTCAAATCGCCCACGTACACCTTTCGTTTGTTCCAAGGAATGTTTAATGGTTTCGAGGGAAATTCCAGATAACCATGCCGTACTCGCTGCTGCCAGCATATTATACACACTGAATTCTCCTACAAGAGGGCTTTCAATGTAAATGTCCCCACTAGGAGTTCGTAGTGTAAAAGAAGTTCCGCCTGCTGTTAAGCTAAGGTTTTTTGCAACTATATCTGCTCGATCTTGTAATCCATATGTAATGACTTCTTGTGCTGTACTTTTAATAAGAAAATCACAATGTTCATCATCACGGTTTATCACAGCATATTTCGGCTTTTGATGATATCCATTCCCCAATTGTGAGAAAAGAAGCGATTTCGCACGCAAGTAATCATCCATGTCTTTATGAAAATCTAGATGATCCTGTGAGAGATTGGTATAAACCGCTATATCAAAATCACACCCATGGACCCTCCCTAAGTCTAAGGCATGAGATGATACTTCCATTACTGCTGCATCTACACCTTCATCAACCATTTGAGAAAAGTTTTGCTGTAAAAATAGTGAGTCTGGCGTTGTGTTTTTTACAGGATATGTATTCTCTCCAATTTTCATTTGAATGGTTCCAATTAAACCAGTTGTTTTCTGTGCCTCTTGGAAAATAGAATCAATCAAATAAGATGTTGTTGTCTTTCCATTCGTGCCTGTGACTCCAACTAAATGAAGATGATTGGTTGGGTAACCATAAAAATGGTTGGATAGTTTAGCAAGCGCCTTATTACTGTCGCTTACTAAAATTACTGGGATTGAGGCTTCAATCGGTTTCTGGGCAATGATTGCACTTGCCCCTTTTTCTTCAGCTTGTGCGACAAAATCATGGCCATCAACCGTGAAGCCTTCAATACAAATAAATAAATCATCCTTTTGTACGGCTCTTGAGTCCATTTTAATTCCATTTACTTGTACATGCTCTATACTTTTCGTTGCAGTATATACATGAAGAGTCTCTAATAAGTTTCCTAGTTTCATAAATGTGACTCCTTACATTGTTTGAATTTCTTTACTTTACACCGTTTTATTATAGCAAAGTAAAGGGTGCTCTGCGATTGTTCTTATTGAGATGTAGCATTTTTAGGAGGTTCGTCAGTTAAGAAAAGGCGAATTTTGGAACCCTGTTCAACCTTTATTCCCGCTTTAGGTGCTTGATCTACAATGTATTTCCCTTCTCCACTTGTTTCTATTGACAAATTCACCAAATACTTCATTAAATCCTTTTTTTCTAAGCCAACCAGATCAGGTACTTCTACTCTTGGTAAATCAGGCCACTGAATTTCTTTTTCAAGCCCATCCGTACGTTTTTCCACACCCATTGCTCTAAGACTATCTCCCATCATATTACCAACAATTGGAGCTGCTACAACTCCACCAAATTGAACAGTGTTTTTAGGGTTATCAATGGCTAGATAAACAACCAACTCTGGATCATCCGCTGGAGCAAACCCAATAAAGGATACAATATGATTATTGCTCATATACCTTCCATCTTCCCCCACTTTTTGCGCAGTACCCGTTTTTCCTCCTACTCGATACCCTTCAACATAAGCACCTCGCCCTGTTCCTTTAGCAACGACACTTTCAAGTGCTTCACGAATCTTTTTCGACGTTTCATCAGAAATAATACGTTCTTTCATTTGGGGTTCACTTTTCTCAACCACTTCACCACTGGCTGGATCAATCCATTCCTTAGCTATATAAGGTTGATATAAGTATCCTCCATTCACTGCAGCAGCAACAGCTGTCACTTGCTGAATGGGTGTTACAGATACCCCTTGACCAAAAGCAGTTGTTGCTAACTCTACAGGTCCTACCTGACTTTCTTTAAACAAAATCCCTTTTCCTTCACCCTGTAAATCAATCCCTGTCTTTTGACCGAAGCCAAAGTCTCGAATGTACGTGAAAAGTTTTTCTTTTCCTAACCGCTCACCCATTGTGACAAAGCCTGGGTTACAAGAATTTTGTACGACTTCTAAGTAAGATTGACTCCCATGACCTCCACTTTTCCAGCAATGCAAGGTAGCACCATCAACTTTAATAGCCCCTCTATCATAAAAGTGGTCATCATATAGATCAACCAGTCCTTCTTCTAAAGTTGCTGCTAACGTAATAATCTTAAACGTTGACCCTGGCTCATAGGTACTCCATACAGGCAAGTTTCGGTTATAGACTTTTTGGTCTACGTGCTGATAATTTTCTGGGTGAAATGTGGGTCGGCTAGACATAGCCAATATTTCACCTGTATCGGGATCCATTGCTATAGCTAAGGCTCCATCAGGATTGTATTTTGCCTGAGCATTATCCAGTTCCCTTTCAATGATCGTTTGAACCCTATCATCAATTGTCAGCTTTAAATTATACCCATCTTTCGGAGGTTGATAAACATCAGCAAGCTTGGGCATTTTTCTCCCCTTTGCGTCAGCGAAGAAGGATAAATAACCCTCTTTCCCTTTGAGGTAATCATCATAATACAATTCAAGCCCCATTAACCCCTGATTATCAATCCCACTAAAACCTAATACATGTGATAGATACTCCCCTTTAGGATAGTGGCGCTTTGAGTCTTTTGCGATATAAACACCGTCTAGATTAAGTTGGCTTAGTGTTTCGGCTTGCTCTTCCGTCAACTTTCTTCCTTCTGGTTGTATTTTCTCAATGTTTGCATTTTTTGTGGCATGTTTATAAGCTTTTTCTACTGATATTCCAAGCACTTCTGAGAGTTTTTCAGCAACAAGTTGAGGATTTTTAATTTGACGTGGTGCGAGCATTACAGATGGCGCAGTCACATTTTCTGCTAGAATTTCTCCATTCCGATCTACAATCTCACCACGTTCAGGTTGAAATGGGATATCCCGACTCCACGAATCGCGTGCTTTTTTCATAATCCCATCACCAATAATAAATTGAACATAGCCTAATCGAATGTCAATAATTGCAAAAATGACCATTGCAAAGAGAAAGACAGTGACTAAACGTTTTCTTAGCGTCACATTGGATACACGTTTCATGGTACATCTCCTTTATGTCCATAGTAAGCTTGTATCCATTTTATGTGTGGCTAATCACGATTAGAACACTGCCTGTCTTATTACGCCTCTTCTTCTTCTTTTTCTTCATTTTGCTCTTGCATAGATCGTTCGTTTTCTTGAGAATTCGTTTCAGGTGTCTCTCCTCGTTCTCCAGGTGGAGAGAGTTCTACTGTAAGATAATCATTTTTTCGAACGATTGAACCAGGTTGTATACTTTGTTTATACACAAACCCACTTCCCATGTAATCGAGCTTCATGTCCATTAAATTGCTAAACTTTAATACATCTCTCAGGGACCAAGAATTCATATTTGGCATTTTTACGTCCCCTTTAGTTAAAAGCAAGACTCGCTCATTTTGAAAAACTTGCTTTCCTTGAGCTGGAAGTGTCTTCTGTATGGTTGAACCTTCACCTAGTACTACAGGTTTCAAGCCATTCTTCTGTAACTGACTTTTTGCTTGTTTGACTGATTTACCAGTTAGATCCTCTATTGTTTTCGGTTGTACATCCATCTTTTTGTTCTGCTTATCCGGTTGGATATTTAAATAATGTAGACTGTTTTCCATTACCGTTTTAAATATATAGGAAACGGGTTCTGACCCTAATTCATTTCCTTTTAATTTAGGCTGTTTTACCGCAACATACATCATCAACTCTGGATCCTCTTTGGGAGCCATACCTAAAAAGGAGAACATATAGTCTTCTGGGGAACCGCTTAAATACCCTGGACCATCTGGGTCTGGTATCTGCGCTGTCCCTGTCTTACCAGCTACAGAGAAGTCAGATAATTTGTAGTTTTTCCCGGTTCCGTTTTCGCTTGTTACTACTTTGCCCAGAAGATTTCGTACGGACTTAGCCGTAGATGCATCGATTGGTTCTCCAACTACCTCTGGCTTTGTTTTTTGAATCGTTTCGTTTGAATTCGGATCTAAAACCTTTGAAATCACATAGGGCTTCATCATTTTCCCATCATTCGCTACTGCAGTTGCAGCTTTCATGAGTTGCATAGGCGTAACAGTTGTCCCTTGACCATAAGAAGTCGTTAACTTCTCGATCGGCCAATTATATAAGATGTTTCCTGCTGTTTCACCTGGAAGGTCTATACCTGTTTTTTGATCAAAACCAAAATCTTTTAGGTAACTTAAAAACTTGTCTGTGCCAAGTTTCTCCCATACTAGTTTCGCTGCCGCCACATTGGAAGAACGTTGAATCCCTTCGTTATAGGTGATCTCACCCCAACCTGGTCGGTAATGGTCACGAATAGGTCGTGTAATCTCTTCAATTTTGTATGAGCCTGAATCATAGGTTTCCTTACCATCATAAACTCCAGCGTCCATCGCAGCAGCAACAGTGAATATTTTCATCGTTGAGCCAGGTTCAAAAGGATAAGCCAATACGTCGTTATACCAATTTTTGATATTTGATCGGTTATTAGGGTCAAAACTTGGTCGATTACTAGAGGCAAGAACCTCTCCAGTTTTGGGATCCATCACCACCGCCATCATTTTTTTCGGTTCGTATTGCTTTTGAACGTGTGTCATCGCGTCTTCTAAAAAGGTTTGAATCTTTTGATCTAAGGTTAACTGAATGGTATCGCCATCTTTTGGTTCTTGGATGACTTCTTCCGGATTCAGAAGCTTTTGATTATATTTATCTCGCTGAAAAGATATAGATCCATTCTTTTCAGTAAGCTTCTTATCCATTTGGTTTTCAATCCCTAGTACACCTGTGATCTTACCATCTTCTCCTTTTCGTTGAGCAAATCCAACGACGTGAGAGGCAAACATCCCATTTGGATAATATCGTTTTGCTTCCGCTCTAAAATTAATACCTGGTAGATGGAGAGATTTTATCTTATCTCGTTTTTCTTGTGAGAGGTACCGCCCATTTGAGCCAAATTCAACTTGAAAACGATCTTTTTCTTTTCCTTGCTGAATGATAGAGGAGATTCTGGATTGATCCATATTCAATATTGGAGCTAGCTTTTCAGCTGTTTTTGAAGTGTCTACAACGTGCTTGGGTTCGTCTAATCCTTTAGAGTACTCTTCTTCCACAATAGCAAAAATGCTATATGTTGGACGATCATAGGCTAATGTCATCCCATTCCGATCAACAATCTTTCCACGATTCGCATCAATGGAATATGAGCTCGTCCGCTTTTTTTCAGCCCAATCTTCAAGGGTTACCCCTTTAATTTCACCTGTCGACTGGATGTAAAAAAAGCGTCCGAACAATACCACAAATAGGAGCGTGAAAAAGACCATCATGACTTTCGACATACGATGGGTTGTTTTGCTTTTTTTCATAGCCTTCTATTCTCCTTACTTAGCTACCTGAAACTGTATCAGCTTGTTTAACTTTTGACTGGTGGATCTTTAACCCATTCTTTTTAGCAATTTTTAAGATGCGTTCAGGGTCACTCAATTCTTTGATCTTGAACTGTAGGTTTTCATTAACTACCTTTTGATCTGAAATATTTCCCTCAAGCTTTTGAATATCTCGGTTCATACTATCTAAAGAAGACGAGTAAGACACAATGAAGACACTCGCAGCAATGGCAAGACTACTAACAAGGGTGTACAAAGCTTTTTCGCCTGTTGATACCCACTTCTTCTTATGTACATGAACTTTCGTCTGTTGTTGCTGCGTTTGCGTTTGTTGTTGTGCATCATGTAAAACTCTTGCTTTTTCTGCGCTCATCTCTTATTCCACCTTTCATCCAGTCGGAATTCTTCATTCCAAGGTCGGATTTTCTTTACAACTCTTAATCTTGAAGAACGAGCTCTGCGGTTCTGTTCAAGTTCTTCTTCGTTCGGTGTAATTGGTTTTCTTGTCGTTAATTCAAAAGGAGGTTGCTTATCCTCAGGAATAACAGGGATATTCTTTGGCAATGGCGGGTTACTACTCCACTTTTTAAAAGCTTGTTTACATATACGATCTTCTAAAGAATGGAACGTAATGACGGCAATACGACCATCAATTGACACCACCTCTGCTGCCTGGTGTAAAGCATCTTCAAATGCTCCAAGTTCATCATTAACAGCAATACGGATTGCCTGAAAAATTCGTTTACCCGGGTGACCACCTTTTCGTCTAGCAGGTGCAGGAATAGCATCTTTAATAATATCCACTAGTTGAGTGGTGGTTTCAATTGGTTCTTTTTCTCTAGACTGTTCTATTCCACGAGCAATTTGTTTGGAAAATTTCTCTTCTCCATATTTAAAGAATATTTTCACTAGATCATTAAACGACCACTCATTCACAACTTCATATGCACTAAGAGCTTGCTCTCGATTCATTCGCATATCTAACTTAGCTTCTTGATGGTAACTAAAACCTCGTTCTTCTTCATCTAACTGGGGAGAAGAAACGCCTAAGTCAAATACAATCCCATCAACTTCATGCACGCCTAGTTCTGCAAGCTTTTCTTGTAATTGGCGAAAATTCGCATGAACAAATGTGATCTTTTCCTTATGGGAGTCAAGTCGTTGTCTGGCATGTTCAAGCGCTGTTGTATCCTGATCAAAAGCAATCAGCCTACCCTCATCATTTAGCTCTTGAACAATCTTTTCAGAATGTCCTCCACCACCTAAGGTACAGTCGACATACAGACCATTCGGTTTTATATCTAATTCATTGACGGTTTCTTGCTTTAATACTGTAATATGTTCAAACATACTTTCACCCTTTTGTCGTTTGTTTCTTGTTGTATCCCTTGGATGAGTGGCTAGAAAAAATAAAATTTGTTTGGATTAAATATCAAAGTCCATCATATTCTCTGCAATTTCAGAGAAAGAATCCTCAGACTCCTCAAAATAAGTCTCCCAATGATCTTTAGACCAAAACTCCACTCGATTGGATACACCAATCACCACACACTCTTTATCCAATTCACCATAACTTCTTAATGGTGAAGGAATATTTATTCTTCCCTGCTTGTCTACTTCACATTCGACAGCACCAGAAAAGAAAAAACGGGTGAATGCACGAGCATCCTTTTTCGTTAGAGGGAGCTTTTTCAATTTCTCTTCTAAAGCCTTCCATTCTGAAAGTGGGTACGCAAATAAACAACGATCGAGTCCTCGTGTAATGACAAACGTCTCACCGAGCCCTTCACGAAACTTCGCAGGGACAATGATACGTCCCTTTGCGTCTATATTATGTTGGTATTCACCCATAAACATATAGAACGCCCCCACTTTCTGACTCTAGGGTACCACATTCCCCCACTTTCCACCACTTAAAACTATATATTCTTTCCCCACAAAAAAATTCCTGCCGTTAATGGCAGGAATTTTAACTTTTTTTAAATTTTATTTTTTTATAGATAAACCACGTGATGAGGTTTCGTCCAGTCATATTCAATATCACAAAGACGTTCCCCTAAAGTTATGCCATATTTGTTTATCCAAGGCAAGATATTCCATGTGCGTTCTTGTAATTTTCCTTCTGGATTTAATGTTAAATCGACTGCATCAAAAACTTCTAATTCCCGCGTATGTTTATCCTCTAAGGCATGAATCATTCGTTCTTGAAGAAACTCAACATCACGGAACAATTCAAATAAATTTTTCTCAGCTAGTTGCCCAATATCATCACGTATAGAATGGGCTTTTTCTTTCAGTGGGCGATGAGCACGTTCAATCGCCTTTTTCACTTCATCTGAGAGTTGTTCAATTGGGGGATAGCTTTGCATGGAAATCCAGTAATTCTTATCTTCACTTACACCTTCATTTACCGCTTTTTGAACTTGCAGTGAATGCTTATTCATCCACTTTTCACTTTTTCGATCCAATAATGAGATCGATAAACGTGGTGTTACAGGTGGCATTTCAATATCAAGTGCTTCAAAAGCTGGCTTTAAAGCTGCCCAATATCCAACCTCACCTGGTCCAGCTATAAAGGAAAGCGTAGGCAGAACCAATTCTTGCATAAGCGGACGTGTTACCACATTGTTACTCAGCTTTTCTGGATTTTCTTCAGCAATTTGTAACAGTTCTTCTGTCGTAAAGGAGCATTCGTTTTGCTTCCCTTCCCAATTGCCCTCCTCATTTCGAACCAATAACGTTCGACCACCTTGTTCATAAAACAGGTGACCATCTGATGAATCCGCTTCTAAATTAATCGGATACCCTTGTTGTGCAGATTCATGAAGTGCTCGAACCACACCTTCACTTATACGTTCCTGGTTACGGATCATATCTTTGAAATAATCACTTTCCAGTTCCCTTAGTTCAGGGTGATCAGAATCCATTAAAATAAGCCCTTTTTCAGGAAACAGGTAAAACAAGATCCTTGCAAAATAATCAACGAAGCTTTGAGAAGCAGCAAGTTCCTTTAGTAAATTGTGATATAGATCATTTGTAAGTTCTGTTTCATCAAGTTGAGAGAATAAACGCTCTAGCCAAGTTTTAATAGCCTCTTCATCCATCTCCATATCTGAAACAGATAACTTCTCGTTTTGCTTTTGCATAATTTTAAACTTTTTCATTCGCTGACCATAAGGCATATGAATATGGTTAATTTCATCAAAGTCATGATCTTCTCCAGCAATCCAAAAAACAGGAAGCACCGGAATTCCTAACTCACTTTCTTGTTGCTCAGCTAAAACGAGGATCGAGATAATTTTATGAATCGTATATAAAGGTCCTGTCAGCAACCCTGCTTGTTGACCCCCTACCACAACAACACTTTCTGGATCACGTACTTTTTCAATATTAGATAGTGTTTGTTCTGGTGCTCCCCATTTACTGTTCACTTGATGGAGATGGTCCGCTAATTCATCACGTTTATAGGACCTTTTCTGGATATGCTCAAGCCTTTGTTTAAAATCGCTCTTTTTATATGGATTGTAATGAAACTTTTGAAGTATATGGTTTGATTGGCTTCGATAGTCTTGCATAAGCCGGTTTTCATTCGTTAGATCAATCGGTTGAATCCTCATGAATGACCTTCTCCTTTGTCTATATGGGTCTATGTATTTCATCTACGTATTGTACAGAATTGGCGCACCGATTTCATCCATTTAGGCTTATTGAAGCTGAACGAACGTTTCATCTGCATATACTACAAAGCCAAAAGACGGTCTGTAAGCCCGAACAAAGTTAGACCTATATAGGCAAAAGCAAATAGAACAAAACTAAATCGCCAAAACCCTCTCCAAGCCTTTGTAAAATGAATTTCATCTTTATACTTCCATTGAAGAAACACAAACATACCTAATAGAACTAATAAGAAAATGAGGATATACCAGAAAAAGGATTGTTCAAAAATCGTTCCCATCGTTGCATTAACCGATAATATGTAGAGTAATGTCATAGAGTTTACGGTTACATGCAAAGACAATCGCTTACTTCGGCTGATTTTTCGTGTAAGCATATACACAATAATGGTCATAGGAATTGGCAATGTAATCGCAGCTGCTAAGAGATAGGCTATAAGGTGACTCATACTTCCCCCTCCTTTTTAAATGAGTACTCAATAGCTTTTATACTTTCATACATGTATTGAATGTTTGGAACATCGAATGTAGCTTCATGTAATAAAAATCCTAAAATGGCCTCAACTTCTGTCTCTCTTTTTCCTTGTATATCTTTTGCCATAGAGGATGTATTTTCCTTCGTGAATTCTGCAATTTGATAAACATTCTCCCATTGTTTTTGTGGATTCAGCTTTAACACAAGACAAGCCTCCTCACACAAACGCTTGGCTTTACACTCTAAAAAGGGATTCTCGATAACTTGCCCATTCTTGACTTGGAATAATGCTGTAATTGGGTTGATGACTGCATTTATGACAAGCTTTTTCGCTAGCATGTTATACCAGTCACCTTCTATATGCACAGGGAATTCATCACAATTCATATAAGATTTCATTATATTTAATTCTTGATTGTTCATATTCATTGCAGCTATACGAAGCTTCCCTTTTCCTGTATGTTTCACCGTATTTTCGTCTATCCTCAATGCTCCGTGTTCCATGACTCCGACAGATAAAGGGTTCGAAAGGTTTTGAAGTTTGTATATATGCCCCATGCCGTTTTGGAGAAAAAGCAATGGACAAGTAATGTGTTTATCCTGCAAGATTTGTATAACATCATCTACAGCTTGTTGCTTGGTACATACGATCAGAACGTCTTGATTTTCAAGATCATTGGTTAACGAAGTATTTATTTCCACTTTTTCATCCATCGGAAGAATGTGCAGCCTTTTTCCTTTAATAGTTTCCATTTGTTCTTTTCGACGGACATACAGTGTTACAGCATGCCCTTTTTTATGTAAATAATAAGAAGTGAGTAGCCCTATGGCCCCTCCTCCAATAACTCCTATATTCAAGACAAATCACCACCTGATCTATCCTATTTTTTATCGGATAATTGGCCCTTAATAAAACATTCCATTTGAACCACATTAAATCCTTCTATTTTCCTATTGTAGCAAATTTTTAATGAAATGGTAGATCAAATATTATAGGAAACATGCTGTGGAAATATACTTAAGAAGTTCTGTAGAGTATTGTTGCCCCCTCCCTTAAAGCCCCCTTATCTGGAAGACTTGGTTTCGAGATAAAGTGCTGAGGAGGTCCGTTGCTGGAAAAAGAGTTAGGGGTTCAGTGAAACGGCAATACTCCTGCGGAAGACCAGCTGAGCCTCCTCATACGCTACGCTCCTTGCGGGGTCTCATCTGCCCTTTCTACCGCGGGAGTTTGCCGTTTCCTCACCCCTTTACGATTATGGAGGTTAACGGACCCATGGCTTGAGTTATTTAATTTTTTACATAAGTAAATTCGAATTTAGATACTAAAACCCTTTAACATATAAGGATTTAGATCACTTTGATACATATATGATTTAACCACGTATTCTAAATCAGAAAACCTTACGATAGCTGCGGTTCCGTTATTCACCATTCGGCTAGGGTGGGCTGTGGAACGGGTTGACTCCTCCGGTAGAAAGGGCGAGCGAGATCCCGCAGGAACGTAGTGACGAGGAAGCTCGATCGGTCTTCCGGGGAAAGCAACCCGTTCCACAGCCCGCCGAACTGCACTATAGTAACGGAACCACTTCGCACCAGCTTATTCCTACAAAGCCGTTCAATATAAAATTTTGATAATAAAAAGAAGTTTAACCTAAGGGAAACTTTGTGTATATTCTTATTAAACATATATTGTCATATGTAAGGGTGTGCAATTTTCATTTCATTCAGAAAATTTTTGTATTATAATGTATGATATAAAGAACATAGCATCAAGGGGGATATTGGCCATTATGGAACCAATGAAGGTAGAAAGACTTGTTATTAACTATAAGACATTAGAAGAATTTAAACGATTTAAAGAATATGGGAACCAGGAACTCTCCATGCTTGAAGACTTGCAAAATAACATGATCGAAAATGATAGCGTTTCTCCTTTTTTCGGCATTTATTATGGAAACGCTTTAGTAGCAAGAATGAGCTTATATCGAGTGAGTGCGAAATACGACCACTATTTCGATCCACCACAAGATTACCTAGAACTATGGAAACTAGAAGTACTTCCAGATTATCGAGATAAAGGATTCGGTAAAATGCTTGTAGATTTTGCAAAAAGTCATGAGTTGCCAATAAAAACAAACCCACGCATTAACTCACATGGATTCTGGGAGAAAATGGGCTTCCACAAGGCTAAGTATGAAATGGAACGTGACCTTGGAGAAAACCCACTAATTTGGACACCTGAAGGCGTTCAAGAGAAAAATGTGTCTTAATAATATTAGAGAACAGAAAAAAGGCTGATTAGTAACTAATCAGCCTTTTTCTTGTGTCGTATGAACCCACTTCCAAAGTCTTCCCATTTCTTCCCAAGCTTGATGGTATCTTCTCACTTGTTTCTTTAATGTTTCATTTTCTTCATGTAATTTCTGAAGTTCTCGTTCTTCTTCAGAGGATTGAGTACCATATGATTCCTTCATCGTTTCTAGAAATGAAATCGCATCGTCGATTGAGAAGCTTGATGAGGGCTGTAATGTAGCATTCGATACATTATTCAGAATTACTTCTTGTGACGTCTTTCCAGCTTTCTTTCGTTCTTCTTTCGCTAATTGGATACCTTTTTGATATTGTTTACGAACCGTTGCATTCCAGCGAAATCCGCATGCAGCAGCGGTTCTGGATAAACGCTTCGCAACTTCTTCAAAAGCCTCCAATTGAGTTTTTCCATGGCGGATATAACGCAAAACTGTCTCCGCTAACAGAACATCTTCATCCTGTGTCCAGGAATCCTGTCGTGTGGCGTTCATTCTATCCCTCCTATCACATTTAGTAAAATGTATGCGCTTAATAGGAGAGATAGACTAGATCATCTCTATTTTATTTTAAAAACTGCTCTACAGCGCTTGTATGCTTGTCATTCCCCCATAAATTTGCGCATTGACGGACCTCTTCATCCATCTCTGCTGAAACATATATGGGCATATGTCTCTTTTTATACTGATCTTTAAATCCCTTTAGTTGCTCAGTGGATTTTTCAAGAATTGGAGATAATATTCTCTCTAGTTCTGGTTCAAAGTGATGATGATCATACGTACCTTGTAACCACCCTAACTCTTGCAATTGCTCAGTGTTATAACGCTTTGAATGAACGAGCATCTCATAAGCTCTCAGTGGATCAATTCGTTGGTATAACAATGTGCCACCGCCCCACCCAGGAGCGATACCTAACGTACCTTGAATAAAGCCAAAGGACGCTTTCTCGTTGGCATATCGAAAATCGCAGGCTGTGGCAAGTTCACATCCTCCCCCCATTGCATGTCCATTTAAAAATGCATAGGTAGGCATAGGGAAACGTGCAATCTCATACAGCACTTCCTTCATTTGATAGAGTGCTTTAAATGCTTCCTCGGTACTTAAGTCACTGTGAAAATCCTCTAAATCTCCTCCAGAACAAAATGCTTGATCACCTGATCCTGTAATTACTAAACATTTCACATCAGCATTTTTAGCTTCTTCAAGAAATTCATGAAGTTCTTGTATCATTTGAAAAGAAATCGCATTCCTCTGCTGAGGTCGATTTAGGGTTAAAACGGCTATTCGATCTTTTCGGACGGAATAATTAATGAATTCACTCATTATTTGTACATCCTTTTCTGCTAAAATATATTCAATTTTCATTGTAGCAAAGTTTTAGGGAGATCGTATATTTTCAATTAAATTTAAGCTATATAAAACTTGTAAAAATTCCATAAAAAAAAGCGTCTCCCTTAGGAGACACTCTTTCTTTCAGACGGTTTATTGTTCAACCACTTGTTTTCCATTGTACTGTCCGCAAGATTTGCAAACATGGTGTGGTTTAGTGTATTCACCGCAGTTTTGGCATTCTACCATGCCTGGTACGTGAAGTTTCTTGTGAGTACGACGTTGGTTTTTAACCTTTTTTGAAGTTTTTCTCTTTGGTACTGCCATGCCTTACACCTCCTTCATGCACGATCCAGAATTTATGTGATGGATCTCTTACTCTTTGTCTTCGTCTAAAAACTTTTGAAGCTCTGCAAGACGCGGATCAACTTTATCTTCTTGCTTTTGTTCCGTGATAAGCTGCCATCCTTGTCCTTCTGTGAGCGCTTTGTCCAGCACTTCTTCATCATCAGAAAAAACTTGCAAAGGAACTTCCAATATTACATTTTCCTTGATATAAGGCGTTAAGTCAAGGACTTCTCCATCAATTTCATGGATCTCTTCATCGCCTTCCTTATGATAAGGAGATAATGAGAACATCTCCACCGCATCAAAGGAAAATGGGTACTCCACATCCGCTAGGGTTCTAGCGCATGGAAGAGTCATCGTTCCAGATACATTGAATCGAAAAGTGATCTCATCACCATCGATCGTTGCCTCTCCTTTAACTTTAACAGGAGTTATGGAACGAATGTCATTCGGCATCGTTTCAAGTTCTGAAATATCTACTTCCTCTTCAAAACGAAGCGGTTCATCTGCTGTTTGTAATTTTTGTAACGCAAATTTCATTAATAATCACCTCAAGGCAACAAGAGTTATTTTAAAAGGAAAAAAACATTTTGTCAACATTTTTTCTTTACACCTTCATGTATCTATCATAGCTTTTACATGAAAAAGATAGATCATTCTTCGGTATTGTTGATTTCCTTTCCCTAAATCGATATTGTATATTCAGAATAGATGATTTTTGGCAGATAATTCCCTCAATAAAGGAGATTGGAAATGAAAGCTACTGGCTTAATAGTCGAATATAACCCATTTCATTATGGACATCAATATCACTTTTTGCAATCAAAAGAAGTTTCTGGTGCAGACTGTACAGTTGCTATTATGAGTGGGAACTTTTTGCAAAGGGGTGAGCCAGCCATCATCGATAAATGGCACCGTGCTCAAATTGCACTGCAATCCGGAATTGATATTGTTTTAGAGATCCCGTACGTGTTTGCAGTACAAAATAGTGATTTATTTGCAAAAGGCGCTGTCCTCTCCTTAGATGCTTTAGGTGTAGATTCGATTTGTTTCGGGAGTGAGGACGGAAGCATTGAACCATTTGTGAAAGCCCATAGTAAGTTGCAAGAACACGAAAAAGATTATCATGAATCCTTGCACGAGCATTTAAAAGAAGGTCTCTCCTTCCCTGAGGCAAGTCGTCATGCTTATCATAAAATTGGCTTAGGTGATGATGCAATCGATTTAGGTCAACCAAATAATATTTTAGGTTTTAGTTACACCAAGACTATCCTTGAGTACAACCTGAACATAAAACCATTGACGATTCAAAGAAAACAGAGTGGCTATCATGATGAAACGATTGAACACAAAATAGCAAGTGCTACAAGTATTCGTAAGGAAATTCTCTCTCAGGGTTATATTACGGAAGAAGCCAAGGGGTCGTTACCTCCACTAACTGTTGAGGCACTAGAACAATATCGTGACTTAACAGGTAGCTGGCACGAATGGGAACTTTACTTTCCTCTACTTCAATACAAAATTAGCACGATGTCGCCAGAAGAATTGGGACAAATCCATGGGGTTGAAGAGGGTCTTGAGTACCGGTTTAAACAAACGATCCATAAAGCGAACAATTTTCAAGAATGGATGAATCTAATTAAAACGAAACGATACACTTGGACACGTTTGCAACGTACACTTACCCACATCTTAACCAACACAAAAACTGAAGAGATTGAAAGTATAAATACTATAAACCAAGTACCATACGTTCGATTACTAGGAATGACTAATAATGGTCAGCAATATATTTCTCAACAAAAAAAAGATATGAATTGCCCTCTTATCACTCCATTACACAAAGGGGAACACCCTTTTCTCACAATAGAAGAGCGGGCAGTAGACAGTTATTTATCAATGTTTAAACCAACTATAAAACGGGAAAGAAGAAATCGAGAATTTATGCCTCCAATTCTACCGTAATTTTGAAACTTTTTGCTTCCTTTTGTCGTCTTATGTATAAAAGGGGGCTTAACGGATGAAAAAGAGAAAACTAAAATGGACAATCACTCTGTTACTAACATCCACCATTTTACTTGGTACAGTAACAATGATCGTTTCAGACAAATACTTCAACGAGAACAATCCTTATTCCGTTATGAAAGGCATCATACAAATCCAGTTAAGCGAGCATTCAGTTGTGAAAATCAATCAACAAAAGCATCGTTACATCACCCCTAACAAAACGTTTGAAGGTGATCCATACGGGATTGTGAAACAGTTCATGCAAAGAGAAGGTTGGACATTTCAGAGTCAACAGAAGGGTGTTTTAACCTTCATAAAAGGCGATGAAACAACAGTTGTTAAAACAAAGCCATTTACATCGGACTATTACATTTTTGATATTACAGATCAAAGTGAAACGATATCTTAAGAACAAAAGCGCAAGTGCCTGTTTAGCCACAAAGGGACTGGACTGAGCCCGTAGCACGATATAGGAAACTCTCTGGGAGTGAAGCGAATTGACTTATCGTACGGAGGCGAGGGAAGTCCCTTCGTTGCTGGGCGCTGGAGCTGGTAGTGGCCCCGATCTCAATAAAACGTTAAACACAAGCCACAAATTTTATAATTTCCTAGAAAAACTCCTACGCTTTTATAGCGTAGGAGTTTTTTGCATTATGATTTAGGTTCTATTTTTTCCAAGTAGTCTAATGCGTCCTGAAATGTATCAACAGGCACAATCTTCATATCTGTCCCAATTTCTTCTGCAGCTTTTTTAGCAACATCATAGTTGGATCCTTCCTTACCACCTTCATTTGGTGCGAAGAAGATTTCTACTCCTGAGTCATCTGCAGCGACTACCTTTTTATCGATACCACCGATTCGACCAACTTCTCCTTCATAAGAGATTTCTCCAGTACCTGCAACTTGATAACCTTTGGTAATATCTTCATCCGTTAATTGATCGTAAATTTCTAACGAGAACATTAAACCAGCACTTGGCCCTCCAATATCTCCACTAGAAAAATCAATAGGAGGATCTACTTCTACTTCACGATCCGTAACAAGTGAGATACCAATAACAGCGCGATCTTCTTTAGGGTGTTTGACAAGTTCTACCGTCTTCGCCATTGACTTACCATCTCGCATAAATGTGATATCAAGTTGTCTTCCTACTTCCATTCCCTTTACATATTCCAAAAGATCTTCAGATTTGTGAATCTCTTTATCGTCAACATTCGTAATTCGATCTCCAATTTTCAGCTTTTCGTGAGCTGGAACGTCTTCAAGGATACTCATCACATAAACACCATCATAATTAATGTCTATTTGCTTGTTTGCAGCTTTGTAAGCAACTACAGTGGCTGCTTCTTGAGATGATTCCATCATTTGAAGCTGTGCATGATAATATTCATTTTTGCTAACCCCTTTTGGGCGGATCTTTTCAAGCTCATAGACTTCGTGAAATGGACGGATTTTCGCTAATGCAAATTGGATTGCTGTTGCTTGCCCTCCCCTTACAGTTACAAGGTGCATCTCTCCTTGACTTGTAAAACCGTCTTTAACTTGAACAACATCATTTAAACCGTCAGCTGACCCTGGCTGATATACATAATAAGGGAGACGATATACTCCTAACAAGAAAGCTAAGAGGACGACGATCGCTCCCACTATAAAATAGCGTTTATTCTGCTTCATGATAAGGCTCCTTCCAATTCTCAATACATTGTTTGATCTGTTCTAAGTGTGTTTGCGCGATCTTTTCGCCTTCTTTAATAATATCTTCAGTATCTGTGAACGCTCGGGAACTATACTGAGCTACTTTAGGTTTAAGCATAATGTCAGCATCCAATTCGATTTGACGTATGAACTCATCTTGCATAATATCTATACTTTGAATAATGACATCATAAATGGATGATATTTCATGATTTGCTTCAAAGTGAGCACAGTCAACAGCTATAACGATGTCAGCTCCCATTTCTCTTGCTAATGATACTGGAACTCGATCAATGACACCGCCATCGATAAGGAGACGATTATCAATTTTTTCCGGCACAAAAATACCTGGTATAGAAATACTTGCTCTTACTGCATCAGCGACATCCCCACTATTAAACACCACTTTTTCTCCTGTATATAAATCTGTTGCGACAACTGAAAAAGGGATATCTAAATCCTCGAACTGCTTACGATGTGTAAATAATCGAATGTATTCTTTTACTCGTTTTCCTTGTATAAACCCCATTTTAGGAACGGTGAAATCTAAGTAATATTTTCTTTTAAATGTTCTTGCCAAAGTGTACATATGGTCAATATCCTGCCCCGCACAATAAAGAGCTCCTACTAGAGCGCCCATACTACTTCCCGCAACCATATGTACAGGAATGTTTGCCTCTTTTAGTGCTTTTAAAACACCTAAATGGGCAAAACCTCTTGCGCCTCCTGACCCGAGGGCTACTCCTATAACCGGCTTCCTCAACGTCAGCCCTCCCCCTTTAATGGTTCCTTTTATCATTTTATGGCATAAAACCGTTTCTCATGTGCGTATAGTGATAGAGAAATGCTTGTACGTTTCAGCCTACTCAACGTATTTTTCAAAGTACCTATTTATGTAAACATATATGAATATTTTACTATGTTCAAAAGCAGAAGTACAGATTTGTGACTGCGCTCAATGTCTAGGGGGCTACCGAATGAAATCTCACGTAAAATCACTTGTACTTGCCATAAGTGCATTCTTTATAGCTGCGTCTTTAATGGTCTATCCAGATCAAGCTCTCGAAGCTTCGATTAGAGGATTGAATATGTGGTGGGAAATCGTCTTCCCATCTCTTCTCCCTTTTTTTATAACGGCTGAATTACTAATTGGATTTGGAGTTGTCCGTTTTATCGGTATTCTATGTGAACCATTCATGCGCCCTATATTCAAAGTTCCTGGTGTAGGGAGCTTTGTTTGGGCTATGGGTATGGCAAGTGGTTACCCGTCTGGAGCTAAGCTGACAGCGAGATTACGACAAGAGAAACAATTAAGTAAAATTGAAGCTGAAAGGCTTGTTTCTTTTACAAATGCTTCGAATCCATTATTTATTTTTGGAGCTGTTTCTGTAGGTTTTTTTCATGATCCAACTCTTGGTTTACTGTTAGCTGTTAGCCACTACGGAAGCAATGCCTTAGTGGGCTTCTGTATGCGTTTCTACGGAAAAAATAATGAAGAATCTACATTAGAACGAAAACCTAGAGAGTTTTTTTTGAAACGTGCCTTTCTTGCTCTTCACGAAACGAGAGTTGAAGACTCAAGACCTTTTGGCAAGTTATTTGGTGACGCTGTTTTATCATCGATTCAAACCTTACTTATGATTGGTGGATTTATCATTATATTCTCTGTTTTTAACAAGCTTTTATTTCTGGTTGGACTAACTCCTATAATAGCTGGAGGGATTGGTGTATTCTTTCAGTTACTTACCATTCCAACTGAGCTATCCATTCCGTTTATCGCAGGATTGTTTGAAATTACGTTAGGATCCCAAATGACTTCAGGAGTAGAAAACGTCACCCTTTTACAACAAGTCATTTGTGTTAGTTTTATATTGGCCTTTAACGGCTTCTCTGTTCAGGCTCAGGTAGCGTCTATACTTGCTGATACAGATATCCGTTTCGCACCTTATTTTTTTGCACGTATATTACATGGTTTTTTTGCTGCTTTACTTTCTGTAGCACTATTCGTACCTCTATATATCGAGCGACAAGCATTTGGCAACAAGGAAACACCTGTAATATCTCCCATTGAGCACCAAAGTATATGGACAAGGATATTGGAAGAATTCGCTGAGTTAGGACCATTAATCACATTAGCATCTCTTGGATTAGCCACCATCATCCTTATTCGACGACAGTGGTTTCCCTCTATCCATAACCATAAGATTCACAAGTGATTTTTTGATTCTTCAAGAAAATCTAATCCATACAATAACAGAGCTATTACCGCATCGGGAAATGCTCTGTTTTTTATTCCATTAAAGCCCCCTTATGTGGAAGACTTGGAATCGAGATATAGGTTCGGAGGAGTCCGTTGCTTGTATGAGAGTAAGGGGGTCAGTGAAACGGCAATACTCCTGTGGAAGACCAGCTGAGCCTCCTCGTTCACTCCGTTCTCTGTGGGGTCTCATCTGCCCTTTCTACCACTGGAGTTTGCCGTTTCCTTCCCCCCTTTGCGTTTATGAAGAATAACGGACCCTAATGTGTGAGTTCTAAACCTTACGGACATTTATTCCGTTATTTTGAACTTTTAAGGCATTTCGAGAGTCGTTACGGACATATGGTACCTTATTTGTGACAGATTGCTCTTTATTAAGGTGATTTGCAGCAATTAGCGGAATGAATGTCCGTAAACTCTTAAGAAAAACCATTTTAAGGTGAAATAGCGGAACAAATGTCCGCAAGCATTTCCTCACATTATCGCTGCGGTTCCGTTAATCACCATTCGGCTAAGGTGGGCTTGGGAACGGGTTGACTCCTCCGGAAAAACGGGCGAGCGAGACCCCGCAAGAAGCGTAGCGGATGAGGAGGCTCGATCGTTCGTCCGGGGAAAGCAACCCGTTCCCAGGCCCACCGTACTCCACAATAGCAACGGAACCGCCTCTCTCACTAAAACAGTTATTCCACATAACTGCCATATTGCTGAATAACTCTTAAATTCCTTCCCCACTACTTTTACTCTTCAAATAAAAAAACAGTTCAATTAAGAGAACAAATTCGTCTGCCCTCAAAATTGAACTGCTTACCATCAATATAAGTTTTCTTAAAATATCATGAAAACTTCTCTTGTAAAGCCTGATCCACTACAGGAGGCACTAAATCTTGAATCGATCCACCATATTTAGCTACCTCTTTAACCATACTTGAGCTTAAAAACGAATATTGATTATTTGTCATCACAAAAAACGTTTCAATATCTTCGTTTAATGTACGATTCATCGCTGTGATTTGCATCTCATATTCGAAATCACTAACAGCACGCAATCCTCGTAAAATCACATTTGCTCCTTTATCCTGAGCATAGTCCATTAACAAGCCGCTGCTTTCATCAATCGATACGTTATCAAAATCTTTAGTGACTTCCTTAAGTAGCTCCATTCGTTCTTCAACCGAAAAAAGCGGACTCTTTGAACGATTATTAAAAACCGCTACAACAACATGATCGAAAATTTTAGCCCCTCGTTCAATAATATCTAAATGTCCATATGTAATCGGATCAAAGCTACCAGGACAAATGGCTAATGTCGGCATCTCTACCACTCCTCTTCATCTTATTCTACTCTTTATATTGGTATAAACTAATCGTAATAATACTTGAGTAAGTTTCAGATTTTGTTTGCTCAAATGGACCAATTTCTTCTGGTAACGTTTGTTGAGCTGTGTGCTCACAAACAATCGTAGCGTTCTGTGATACGATTTGGTGCTCATGCAAAGCTTCCAATGTATCTTCAAAGGAAACCTTACCATAGGGTGGGTCAAGAAAGATCCAGTCAAACTGTAAGCCTCGTTTCCCAGCAGCTTTTATAGCACGAAATGCATCTGTTCTAAACACTTCTGCTTGATCTTCAATCTTTAACATTTTTAAATTTTCATATATCGTTGAGATCGCTTTCTGATAACGATCAACAAATATAACCTTCTCTAAGCCACGACTTAATGCTTCGATTCCTAAGCCGCCACTTCCAGCGAAAAGATCTAAGCCCATTCCTCCCTCAAAATATGGACCAATCACTTGGAAAAGGGCTTCCTTAGCCTTATCTGTTGTTGGACGTGTTTGATTAGATGGAACAGGGCGTATTTGTCTACCTTTATGTTCACCTGCTATGACTCTCATGCAGCCTCACTCCTCTTAGCCTATTCGACCTAATCCTACCATAAAAAAAAGGAAAACTAAAAGTTCAGCTGTCCCCTTAATATGAAAGGTTATCAAAGAAACCAATTCTTTGTGTATATAACATTTTTAATCTGGTCATAATACTTAAGGAGCAGCCAGGGTTTCCCCTGTTAGCTCTGAAGACGGAGAAGACTTACGTTTCCCCATAAGTTCTTCCTCCGGTTTCTCCTCTCCCTTTGCCTTTTTGTTTGATTTATTCAATCCAAAAAGGTGCCTGCAGAAATTTTTCTGCAGGCTTTTTTTGTATTTAATAAGTCAAATTAATCGAATAGGATCCTTCATCCGCTTTTATCCCGAGTAATTCTTCTATATATTTTTCTTTTATAAAGACTTCCCTTTGGATTTCTATTAACACATCCGAAACTACACCAAAGTTTTCTTCGTTATGAACAAACGTTTTCTTATTTAGAGAAAATCGCCACGATTCTCCATCCTTTCTCAAAATATAAAGAGATTCAGAAGGCAAAGCGACAAGTTCGAATTCAAATAGAGATGCAATCCCCGCTAAGGGATAATAGCGCTCACGCTGATATACAATTGGTTGCCAAGTAATATCCGCTTCCTCTCCCCCTACTTTTAGTGATTTGTTTTCAATAAAATATAAGGGTACATAGGGATCGTTTTTATGCTTGTTTTGTTTAAAGTAGGTTGTTGGTTTACCGATTATCCTCTGTAGGTCTTGATCTAGTTCTACGGGTAATTGATTTGATTCAGCTTCATTTATTTCTTGGAGAAACTGTTGCTTTTGACTTACTGATAATTGTTTAGATAAATCCTTAATCATCTTCTCAGATTTTTCATCTTGAATGGGGATGTCATAAAAATAATGCGTAAGCATGGATATTAGCCAATCTTGTTTCACATAATAATTCGATTGCAGGGACTGGGAAAGCCAGTACATGCTAATTGCTTCTTCATCTACTTCTGACAAAATCATATGTTCTTTCCCTATGGTTTCTTGTAGGTCATTGTTGACAATAATAATGAATGGCCCTTCTAGTGGTAACTCCTTCCATGCATTGATTAATTTCTGATATTTTTTCCCGAGAGATCCTTTTGCATATATGTATAAATCATCTTCTTTGAACATCTCATAGGAATTCAACGCCATATGTAATAATGGAAAAGAACTAGATGAATCAGAGCTCCATCTATAATAATGAATATATTCTTTTTGAATATCCGCATGAAGTTTTGCGGGTGCCATCCATTTCAAGAAAGGATCATTTTTCTCGATTACTTCTACATTCATACTCGTTTCAATCGCTTTATTGTTTCGTTGCAATTGTATGTACCAGTCAGAATAAACCTTATCATCCTTGTTAGAAGAAAGTTGGTATTGCCAACGTATTTGTTGATTTTTACTTATTGTCACTTCTTGATTTTGTATTAAACACGGTTTTCCTTCTTCATTTTCACATTGAACTTTGTCCGCATTTGAAGGAATAACAAAAGGATAAGTGCCTTCTTTTAAATTTTTCATCGTTTGTGTCACAGATATGGAATCATTCGAATGAGTCAATTGGATTTGAACTTCAGGTGTATCTGAAGAGGTTCTAGTTGTTTGATCACCGTACACATACATACTCCATTGGTAGGTTAATAATAGAGTCGACAGTATAAGCATTGGGAAGATGACCAGTGAAGCTTTTCGTAACATCTGGTTGGCTCCTCTACTAAAATAATCTCGTACTTATTTTATCATGTTTTTCCTTTTACTTATAAAAATTCTATTCAGAAATGCAGTCCCCATTCACATATGAGTACCTTCATGCTACGCTTACATTAGAAAATGACAATTTCCGAAACAGCGAAACATGAATGAAGAGGTGTAAATATGATCCAGCGTTTTATTGAACTAGGGCAAGGGTATTCAGACCTGTATGAGCTGATTACGCTTGGTGACAATATGAGTGAAAGAGTACAGCACGTCATGGCTTTTCACACTGTTTTAACGAATGGTGAAAATCGCACATCTGTGGCAATCGTTATGAAACCAACACAACCAGGAGATTTTCAGCCTATCTACATCTGTCGTGAAGGGATTCCGTATCCTCATGACTTAGCAAATAAAAGATACGACATGTTTCAAAATATGGCAGAGCGTATAAACAAAAATATCATTGAGTTAACCGTTCGTCCAAGCGGGGTATTCGGTGAAACGGAACTCTTCTACCAACATTTAATCGGAATCCTCCGCATGAACAACTATATTGCACCATTAAAGTAATAGAAAAAGCATGGGAGTAATCCCATGCTTTTATATACTACCAAATTTATAATCATACTCTTTTGCTTTATCTGGCTTAGAATTTTCATATTCTGTAGCAATGAATGGCTTATAAGACGGCTCAACTTTAGAAACGTAATTCAGACGATTTAACTTTTCCATTGTATGATCGAGATCTTCTTGGTTTATGTAAATAATAGCGTGTTTCAGCGTTTTAGACACATAAACCAAATGACCATATCGTTTAATCTGCCGAACATTTTTCATGTTTTGAAACCATACTACCAAGCCTTGACGTTGTGTAAACATATGGAATCCTCTTTCGTTCAATTATTTTATAACTTGTAATAAACATCTAAGTATTTATAGTATAAGTCCAAAGATTTTCAGTTATTTCTAACAAGTTTAGCAAACTTTCAAAATTCCTTCAATAAACTTGTTGAGAAACCCGTTAACGAGGAGATGTGAATCATGAATCAGTTAGAATCTGCTTGGGATCTATTTTTAAAATCAATGAGTGCTCAGGAACCTGTTTTGGACTGTTACAGAAAATTTGTAACAGGACTTCCGTTTATTTATGTACAAAAGAAACATTCACAAGTCTCAAGAGAAGAAATTGAAGCATCACTGAAAGTATCTGCTGCTAAGGCAATGAAAGGAAAAACCCTCACCCTCTCCATGTATTATGTTAGAGAAAGTGAGGATCTATTTGTATATCGTATCCGCTTTTTAGTACCACAAAGAAAAATGTTCTGCTGTGGGAATTTGTGTGAGGACTGCATTCGATTCCAACGCTAAGTTAGGAACAACCGCAACCTCCACCACTTCCACAGCCACAACCGCCAGAGTCCTGGAATAACATCCCATCTTTCGGTACTTTGATTTGCTCACTTATGCTAAATGCGACAATTTGACTTATTTCATCGAGCAGTTTCTGCAAGTTGCGTTCTGCAATCTTATACGTTGCAACACGATCATGCATATCCATCTCACGCTTTTTCTCCCGTACATCCTTCATGATGGTATTATAATCGGGATGATATCTTCCAAAGCGCTGAACGTCTTCATAATGATCTTTAGTGTTCTGAAAATCTTTAATTAAACGCTGAGCTTCTATGTCTTTTTCAAGCTCATCTTTGGCTTGAATGTATTGTTCATAAACGTCTGATTGCAAAACGATTTGGCCTAAATTTTCGCATCTGTCTAAAATTTCTACGGTTTCTGTAGTAGCTATCAAGCTATCCACCTCCACCTTAAATGATACCAAATTGGAGTAATAAAGCGAAACCATCTATTTAAATCCTTTTCCCTTTTTTTACTCTTTCATTGCCTGTGCCATTTGCATAAGCATTTGCACCATCTGGATTTGGTTATTTACTCTCTCTATTTTTTGCGTTACGGTTTGACCAAAATAAACTTTCGATTCTTGCTCCATTGCAGGTAAAACACTAGGATCTCTTGTCAGTTTACGATACCATTCAGGATTCATACGCATGAATTTGAGTAAATCCTCACGACTCTCGAGGTATTGATATAAACCAGGTTGCATCTTGGCCCTCCTAACCATAATGTGTTCAATGATAAGCTCTATTAGTCTCGACCGAAGCTAAATGGTGATCTGCGTTGAGGGCGCTCTTGATTTTGACTTTGACCAGGTAACTGTTTTTTCATATCTTGAAACTGTCCAACGAGTGATTGGATATTTTGAACGGCACCATTTAATTGCTGAATGTGTTCCTGCACTCTATTCAAGTCAACCTTATTCACTATGCTCATTAGTTGCCCCATAAATTCCTGATTATTATCTTCACTGGAAGCTTCATTTTTCGTTTCTTCTGCGTTCTTGGATTGAGCCGCTTCTTCCTCTCGATAAGGATCCCAATACGAATCCTCCTCCCCTAGCAATACCCACTTTTCATAATAAGGTTGCCAGGAAGCACCTTGATCTTTTACTTCTTTGACAAGTTTCGGATGGTTACTCACAAAATCTTTAAACTGCTGAACGGATGGGTGTAAATCATTTCCACTCATGAATCACGTCACCTCTTTTACTACATACGTGTTATACAGTAATGTATGTGACTCATGCCCATCACGTGAATGCATTCAAAAAGTTGTCATTGCAATTTCATTAGATTACCTACACATTGATTATTTCGGCTTTTGTAAAAAGTTTTGAGTGTAATAATAGCGGTACACCCCTACTCCTAAATGTGTATAATCTTCATTAAGTAAGGCTTCCCTGTGCCCTTCACTATTCAACCATCCTTCTACTGTAGATGGGGCATCCGGGTATTGAGCGGCAATGTTTTCACCTGCAGAAAAGTAATAGACCTTATTCTCTTTCAAACGCTCTTTTAGTCCGTCTCCTTCAAGTGAAATATGTGAAAAGTAATTATGAATAGCCATGTCTTTACTATGATCAAAAGCTACAGAAGCTACCTTATCATGCCAGGATACACTACTTTTATCAAACCGAAGTCGAATCATGTTTGTAATATCAAAAATTTGCTGTTCTACACCTTCTTCAATCTTATTCCAATCACTCTTTAGGATTAATGGTTGCTTAGGAAGTTCTCCACGATAGTAAACCTCATAAGGTTGATGAACCAACAGAACGTTTGCAGTAAATAATCGTATTGAAGATAATCTCTCTGTAAACTGATCAAAATATAACTGCATATATACGTCTTTTCCTAATGGTATTAATGGCCTCTGTACTACATCTTCTTGTGACAATTTAAATTGGTAAGAGCCATTATCGTATTCAACATTCACATTATTTGATATATCAAATATATCATCTACAGATTCATAAGGTTGCCCAGTTAAAAGAGGCTCTGCTGAGATTTTCGGTCCAATTGTATAAATTGTTACAGCCTTCCCACCTTCAACACCAATTTGAGTATATACACCATCATGATTGTAAATCCACCATGTGTATCCATAAGGACTCTGATCTTCTCTATCAGGTTTTCCGTACTTGTTTTTGATTTCCTTTTCACTTAGCCCAATAACATCATAAATGGATCCTGAAAGATCATATTTATACTCTTCTTTTGGTTCTGAAGGCGTTTCCTTTCGCTCTTCTGCTTCTTCCTTCTTAGATGTACTAGATGGTTTTGTTTGAGTATTAGGGGATTCAGATTCTTGCTTGTCTGCTCCTTTTTGAATTTCTGGAAATCCAAAATAGAAACTAATAACTACAATGGACATAATCATAATGACCTTTAACCTTCTCATAGATAAACTCCTTTTTTATCCATTTCTACTTCATTATAGTAGGACAAAGGAAGAAATATGATAGGAAAAATAGAGGATGAAAAAAAGAGCTCTAAAGTTGGATATCAGAGAGGTACAAAAAAATCCTACCATGTGAATGAACCACGGTAGGATTGTGTGAGAAACACCTTAGTGAACCTCTGGACGTTCAGATATTTCTTCTAATGCATGTCCAGCAGCTTCATTTGATTCCTTCTCGATAGAAAGATCCCCAAGAGATACGATACCGACTAACTTGCCGTTTTCTACAATTGGTAGACGACGAATTTGTTTGTCTGCCATAAGCTTACTTGCCTCTTGAATGGATGTATCTGGAGTAGCTGAAGTTAAATGGTCACTCATAGCTTCTTGAATTTTTGTCGATCCAGAATGCTTTTCCGCATATCCTCGAATAACAAGGTCACGGTCTGTTACCATACCAAGTAAGTTTTGGTCATCGTCACAAACTGGAATTGCTCCAACGTTTTTTTCCTTCATTTTAACTGCTGCTTCATACAGAGTGTCATTTGAAGTACATACAGAAACATCTGTTGTCATTACGTCACGAATGGCTTTCATATAAATCTCCTCCATTTGTTTCATTGTATTCAATGGTGAAAGTGAAGAAATTCTTAACTCTCTCACCCATTTCTAGCTTAGTGTGTCCGAAAAATTTAATTTTTTGCATAGTGTTCTTGGTGTATGCTAAAAATTTAACTGAACTGGTTACAATGGAACGACATTCTTTCACACAATAATAAACACATTTATAGAAGTTTTCTTGAATTTTTCTTGAATTCGTTTGTAAACAATTGCAACGTTGCCAACTTTTTTATATGATGGATTTAGATTATGAATTTAGGTTAGACAGAATTTTGTGAGGTGGAAGGTATGAAAATCGAGGGTAAAGGAATTGAAGGTGCAGTTGTAGACCTTCATAAATTAGATTACTTAATGGATAAAGCAGGATTTGTTCGCGGTGGTCAATGGGACTATGAACGAGTTACATATGACTATAAGCTAGACGCAGCAGAGAAGAATATTACGTATTACCTACGCGTGCAAGGTTACGCTGTTGAAGGTGACGTGGACAGAGGAAATGCTGTTATTAAACTTATGACACCATTACTTGGAAAACATTACTATCCACATGGCGTTGAATATGGTGATGGAGAAGAATTCCCATCATCCCTAGTAGACCGTTCAAATAGCTTGTTAAGTAAAGCTAAAGAACTAATTCAAGAATTTAAAAAGGTAGATACGACAAGTATCCCTGTAAGCGATGTAATGAAGGAAGATGTTGCCGTTTGTACTCCTGAAGATAACTTATCTACAGCTGCATCCAAAATGAAAGAAAATGACATTGGTGTAGTTCCAGTATGTGAAGCTGAGCAAAAATATGTAGGTCTTCTTACTGAACGCACTATGATCAATAAAGGATATGCTGAGAATAAAGAAGGCTCTACAAAAGTACAAGAAGTTATGGACGATCATGCCCCTTCAGCTACACCAGACACTACAGTTGAAGAAGCACGCAAACTAATGAATGATAAAAACCTTCAACACTTACCAATTGTTAAAGGTGAAAAGCTTGTAGGCATCATTTCATTATCAGAACTACCTACTGATCAACATCAACATTAATGATATCTATTGGAAAAAGGGTTGGGTAATTACCATCCCTTTTTCTTATTTCACTTTTAGTTTGATCTCAGGTCTTTTATCAGCATTTTGGTATCTTATTTGATGAGAATCTTTTACAATATCTCGGATCTCACTAAGTATTTGGTCCGTAGTTTCTTCTTGAAACTGATAGCTTTTTGATTTCCCTCTAAGTTTAAAAATCACCTTCAAAAACATAAAAATACCAAATGCAATAATAAAAAAGTCCACCATCGTTTGCAGAAAAGCTCCATATTGGATTGTAACTTCATGAATGGAGAATGATAGGTCCTTTAGGTTCACACCACCTATTAAGAGACCTGCAGAAGGCATAATAATATCATTCACAAGTGAATCGACTATTTTACTAAAAGCAGCACCGATAATGACAGCGATAGCTAAGTCAAAAACATTCCCTTTAATAGCAAAAGCTTTGAATTCTTTCCACATAACGTCCCTCCTATGTTAATACATACATATGCAAAACAGGCGTAGGACATGTTATCGAATCAAGCTGATAAACTGTTCAAAGCAGCTGCTTCATGCTATATTTAAATAGAGATGTAGTGAAAGGAGCCTCCAGATCAAAATTGTTTCGAATCCTTAGTAAAAAACAATGGATAATACTTTTTGTAGGCATATTATTTTTAATTGCCGCTTATTTTATATTACCTGTCTCAATACCTATAATAACAGCGTTCGTTACAGCTTTATTCCTAAATCCTGCAGTCCGTATGTTGCAGTATCGATTTAAATTTAAACGAAAACTATCAGTAATCATTGTGTACATAGCTTTTCTTGTATTAATCTCCATCATTGGAACCTATGTTGTAACCAAGGTTGTTACACAAGTCATACAAGTTGCAGAAAACGCTGATACGTATATTTCACAAGTTGAGGATTTTGTATTTGAGTGGGAAGAAGATTACAATCAATTAGCCGGTCAATTCCCTGAAAAGTACACTAAAGCATTTGAAGATCAAATGTCTAAGCAATTTAATAGCTATAAAAAGAGTTTTCAATTTATAAATATTGATAAGGTTACAAATTGGGCGAGCCAACTACCTCAATACTTGGTTAGCTTTCTAGTATATTTAATTGCCCTATTCCTCTTTATGTTGGAAATGCCGCGATTAAAAGCGAAATCTTATGAGTATATGACAACGAAAACTGCAGAGAAAGTACGATTCATGAATTCCAGACTTTCTTATGTTGTATTTGGCTTTCTTAAAGCGCAATTTCTAGTATCGCTTATTATTTTTATATTTAGCTTGATTGGATTATTGTTTATAGCACCAAAAGTCGCAATCATTATGTCACTCATCATTTGGGTGGTAGATTTCATTCCAATTATCGGATCAATTGCTGTAGTTGGTCCATGGGCATTGTACGTATTTTTAACAGGAGATGTCGTATTTGGTACAAAGCTTTCCATATTAGCCATCGTCCTATTAGCCATTCGTCGTACAGTTGAACCGAAAGTAATGGGCCGTCATATCGGATTATCACCACTTGCAACGCTTATTGCTATGTATTTAGGTTTGAAGCTTATCGGTGTTCTTGGATTCTTTATTGGTCCACTAATCGTCATAGCATTTAATTCGGCTAGAGAAGCTGGGATCATCAAAATGAATTGGAAGATATAAAAAGAGGGAAGCCATTTGGCCTCCCTCTTTCTTTATATTCTTTTAGAAAAAATCTAATAATGCAGGGGTCTCTTTGACGATAAGGGTCTTCAACTGTTCTATATCCCCTTCAACGTGGATTCGTTTAAAAAATAATAAATCCTCCACTCTTTGTGCATTAAGCCATAAAGCTGCTAAGGATTGAATATCCCCTTTTACATAGACATCAGTTTCCTGAGAATCGTTTGTAATTGAAACCTGTTTGTTTTGTATGGTTAAGAACCAAGAACCATTATTCCACTCAGCTGCCTCATCTGTAACATCTAGCTGAACCGTTACATCTGCATGATTTTGATAAGGGTACTGTGTGAAAAACGATTCCACATCTACTATTCTTGACATAAAATACGCATGTCGATCCTCTTTTACACGTGGATTATGTAAATAAAATAATATAGGATCGTCTGGTGCTAACATCATTTTGACCTTCTGAACCATCGAATCATGATTACGAATCCAAGTAAGTAACCGTTGAGATGCTTCATTTGAATCATAAAACCATTCTTCTATCGTTAGTTGGTCTTTACTTATGTTAGCTATGAGAAATCCGTCCTCTTCTCCCTTTTCGTTATATGACATTAAAATGAAGTCATCCTCAGAAATAACTCGATATTTCCACCAATATTCGTTTCTATCCAACATCAGTCCATAACGTTTAGCATGACGCCTGTATATCTCATGTAATACACGCTTATTCTCATCATATTTTACTCTGGCTACATTTCCCTTTATTTTATATGAAGGGATGTCTCTAGGCTTTAAATCAACTGTGTGTGTGTATTGAGTTAACTCCCAACCAAACTTGCGATAAAAATCAATATCAAACGGGTGTAGCATGGAGAGAGGCATATGTCTCGATCGCATTTCTTCAAGAGATTTATTCATTAATTGACTCACATGTCCTTTTCTTCGAAATTCAGGCCATGTAGCAACTCCTGCAATCCCTCCAAAAGGTATGGATTTACCACCTAAAAATAAGTATTGTGGGAGTAAATGAAGTTTAGATGCAAGTAGCTCCTCTTCAAATATACCTATAATATGTTCTTGCTTCATACGTTCTTTTCTAAGGTTACGCTCTGACTCACTTAATTTATAGCGAAAGGCATACTCCCCTAGGTCCAAAACTGCATCATCATGATTCCTATCACAATGTACGATCCTTTCCATAATGTCTCTCCTTTCGGGTCTCAAACCAAACGACGCCATCCTCCTCTCGACTCTTCATAAAACCACATGATTCTAAAACACGACAGGACGGAATATTACTCGGTTGGCACGAAGCTGTTACAATTCTAACATCCTCATGACTAAACGCCCACTGTAACATCGCTTCCACAGCTTCTTTAGCATAACCTTGGTTACGGTGTATTTTCGAAACGTAATACCCAATCTCAACGATTCCACTAATTGGAGAACCTTTAAATCCTATATCTCCAATCACCATTTGCTTGTGTTTATCAAGCATGATCCATGGACCAAACCCATATTCCTTTTCATCTTTTTCAAGTGCCTCTACATAAATAGGCAATAGAGCTTTTAATCCGTCATCAGGCCAAAGGGCATCATAAGGAACATCAAGCCATTCAGGATAACTTTCTGCATCTACCATTAAGTTTTGTGCTTCTTCAATTGAAATGGGTTTAATAAATAATCGTTGACTTTCTATATCCATTTTTCTTGTTGCCACCTTTCATACCACATCTATATTAGCTAAGTGCGCTTATTTTTTGAATGAGGTAAACTTATTTTCTTTCCTCTCTATTGATACCTTTAATTTGATAGATATAAACCATTTATACTAAAAAAATCACCTGTGGATAGGTCATCCCTCCACAGGTGATTTCATTCATTAAAAACCTAATATTGCTTTGATCATACTTGTGGTTTCTCCACCATCATAGAGAATGTAGAGTAAGAGATAAACGACAACACCAGTCGAAGCTGTAAAGAACCAAATGATACTTGTAACCGGACCAATTTTACGATGTTTGGCAATGTTTCGCTTAAAAGCAAGAGTTAATGTAACAAGACCAAATACCGCTCCTACTGTTGCTAAAATAATGTGAAAGATTAGAAAGATCGTATAGTAAATCTTTATGTCATCAGGTCCACCGAAGCTCGTGTTTCCAACGAATATAGTTCTTGATAAATAAATGATAAAAAAGGTTAAAGCACTAATTGCAGCTGCAACCATAACTTTTTTATGAGCTATTGGTTTTCCCTTTGCAATTAACGTCCAACCAATTGCCACAAGAATAGCACTTAATACAATAAAGGTTGTACTTAAAGTTGGTAATAAAGGCATAATTCTCCCCCTAAAAAATCTTCATCCCTCTTTATTTAACTGTTAGGATTCTGATGGTAATGGATCAATACTTGTGTTTTCCTGTCTAAACCATGAGAAGAATATAACCGCCAGGATAGCTCCATAAACAATCTCTTGTGTAATCTTCATTACAATTCCGCCAAGCTGTTGATCATGCATTGTGGTTATTGGTGAAAATAATTGCGGACCACCTAGAGACAAATTACTTAGTACTCCATTCGGTACACATAAGCTTAATGCAGCTGTCCAAGCTCCTGGATCACTATAAGTACTATATAATGGTTCACCAGCAAAGATAATCAAACCACACGCAGGCGTGATTAAAACACCATTAGCAAAAATATAACCGATTTTAAGCAATGGAGATAATCCATCTAATTCTTCTAAAGGTGCAAAAACGGGTAACCAAACACAAAATGCAGTAAACAATATTACTGTTGTAATAATCGCATGTGCTAGTGGACTCGTTTTAGTAAAGTCAAATATTGTAGGGATATGATAAAGTGAAAACAATCCATTAAACAATAATAAAGCAACTAAAGGTTTTAGCAATACTTTTAGCACTGGTCTCAATATCGGAGTATATAAAACTTTCTCCCAGACCCATGTAGGCATTCCTTTAATAATAAGAATCGGAAAAACTAAATAGTATAAAGCCATTTGTCCCATATGTGCGGTAAACATAATATGACCAAGCAAATCAAGAGGTGATCCTTTAATGATATATAAAAGAGCAAGACCTACATAAAACATGATTTGTTGTGCCATAGTGGGTTTATCGTTGTTACCAAATTTATGTCTTAATGGACCTGTTAGTAAATAATAACTAACAGCGAGTGCTAGTACAAAAAGTAAGTAATATGGGCTCCATAAAGCACGAAAACCAAACACTTGTAACTCTAACCACATATAATTCACTCCATATTCCTTCTGAGGTGTCTATCTACTCTCCCATTATAACCTATTTTAAACCCTACACATACCCTTACCACAAAGGATTCTGTAAAGGAAATTGACAATATCGTGAACATAATATAAATAATGATTTTTCATTAAAGCGCCCTTATCTTGAAGACTTGGATTCGAGATAAGGTGCGTATGGTTCCGTTGCTTTTGTGCAGATCGGCGGGCTGTGGAACGGGTTGCTTTCCCCGGAAGACCGATCGAGCTTCCTCGTCACTTCGTTCCTGCGGGATCTCGCTCGCCCTTTCTACCGGAGGAGTCAACCCGTTCCACAGCCCGCCTTAGCCGAATGGAGATTAACGGAACCGCCTTAGTTCTGGGATGAGGTGTTCTGTTTCCAGGTAGTATAACCCTATCATGACAAGGATCTGAACAACTTCTCTGAATATGATTTCCAACCAACATGAGGTGGGATAGCAAAACTATGGTCCGTTAGTTTCCATAATCGCGTGGAGGGAAGGAAACGGCAAACTGTCGTGGTAGCAAAGGCAAGACGAGACCCCGCAGGAACGAGGAGGCTCGGCTTTTCTTCCACAACAGGCTTGCCGTTTCACTGACCGCAACAAATTACTCAACAGCAACGGACTCCTCTCAGTTTCAAGTCTTCTACAATCCTGCCATAAAACTGAATAACTTCATCAGATAATTTTTTCGTTTTACTCATTATCAACGAGAGTCTTTCCATAAAAAAAAGACCGGAGAATTCTCCGGTCTTTTTTGCTAATCACCACCAAACGATGGTTTGCATAGCAAGGATGGTAAGGAATGCTACTCCTACTCCTGAATAGAGCATAAGTGCAGGCAATCCGTGTCCTTTATGACTCATGTGCATAAAGTAGTAAAGCTGAAATGCAACTTGTACGACTGCCATGAGAATAATAACAGGGATTGTAAATAGTCGGTGGAAATCACCGATCACCATACCAAAGGCAATTAGTGTAAATACAATCATTGACGCAAACGTTATGAGGTGATGCTTCATTTCCTCTTTGTTCTTCTTCTTAGCAAATTCGAAGCTTTCTGAAGTCTTGTTTGCCATGGATTAACCCACCTTTCCCATCAGATAAACAACTGTGAAGATGAATACCCATACAACGTCAATAAAGTGCCAATATAGACTAGCTACATAGTACTTTGGAGCGTTATAAAGGTTTAAACCACGCTTAGCATTACGGAAGATCAATGTTACGATCCATAAAAGACCAAATAAAACGTGTCCTCCGTGGAAACCAACTAGAGTATAGAAGGCTGAACCAAAGGCTGAAGATGTAAATGTGTGATGATATTCATGCACATAGTGTTGGAACTCGTAAATCTCCAGGCCTAGGAAGCTTGCTCCTAATAATACTGTGATACCCAACCATAGTTGCATCTTTTGGAAGTCAAGATTTTTCATATGGTAAATGGCATATACACTTGTTAATGAACTTGTTAAAAGAATGATGGTCATGATGAATACTAGCTCTAGACCAAATAATTCTTGTGCTTTTGTTTCAGCACCTTTGTCTTTCAGTGCTAAATATGTCCCAAATAAACTTGCGAATAATACGGTTTCCCCACCAAGGAAGAACCAAAAACCTAAAAATTTATTTTTACCTTCAAGGGTGGCCTTTTCAGGTTCATGTGGACTCTGTCCTGGTTTTAGTGTTTGTAATTGCTCATCACTCATTCAGAACCAGCCCCCTTTTCCTCTAAATCTTCTTTATGAATATGGTAGCCAAGGTCATCTTTAACAGAACGGACAAACATGGATCCTAATGTAATTAAGAGACCTGCAATCGCTACAAATAACCAACGACTATCATCAACTTGATAGATCAAACCGTAACCCATGACAAATGAACCTAAAGAAATCATAAACGGAATGAATGAGTTATTTGGCATGTGAATGTCACCAAGTGGTTCTGCAGGTGTCATTTTGCCATTTCCTTGACGTTTCTCTACCCATAAAGGATCTAATCCACGAACAAGTGGTGTTTGTTTAAAGTTATAGAAAGGTGGTGGTGATGGAATTGACCACTCAAGCGTACGCGCATCCCATGGGTCTGCACTTGCTTTTTCACCTTTAATCGATGTGACAATTACGTTGTAAAGGAAAATGATCGATCCAATTGTCATAAAGAATGCACCAATTGTACTGATCAAGTTTCCAAGATCCAAGCCATCACCAGAGTGGAATACCCAGTAACGACGTGGCATACCCATTAAACCTAGGAAGTGCTGAACAAAGAATGTTAGGTGGAACCCAACAAAGAATGGCCAGAATGCAAGTTTACCAAGTTTCTCATCAAGGATTTTACCAAACATTTTCGGCCACCAGTAATGTAATCCTGCAAATACACCAAATACTACACCTCCAACGATAACGTAGTGGAAGTGTGCAACAACAAAGTACGTATCATGGTACTGATAGTCAGCTGCAGCTGCTGCAAGCATAACTCCTGTAAATCCACCAAGTGTAAATGATGGGATAAAGGCTACAGTCCAAAGCATTGCTGCTGTCATGCGGATCGAACCGCCCCACATTGTAAAGAGCCAGTTAAAGATCTTAATACCTGTAGGTACGGCAATTGCCATTGTTGCAATCGCAAAGATAGAGTTTGCAATTGGGCCGAGTCCTGTTGTGAACATGTGGTGAGCCCAAACCATGAATCCTAAGAAACCAATAAGTACTGTCGCAAATACCATTGCGGAATAACCAAATAGACGTTTCTTAGAGAATGTAGAAATAATGTCACTGAATAGTCCAAAGATCGGTAGTACAAGGATGTACACTTCTGGGTGTCCAAAGATCCAGAATAAGTGCTCCCAAATTACATGGTTACCACCCATCGTTGGATCGAAGAATCCAGCGCCGAATAGACGATCAAACATCATTAAGAATAATCCAACAGTTAATGCTGGGAAAGCAAATAGAATAAGTACACTTGTAACTAGCGCAGTCCATGTGAATAGTGGCATACGCATATATGTCATACCTGGGGCACGCATATTGATAATGGTTACGAGGAAGTTAATTCCCCCGATTAATGTACCTGCACCAGATATCTGTAGACCTAATACATAGAAGTCCATACCATGACCAGGAGATGTGGTTGATAGTGGTGCATAAGCAGTCCAACCAGCGTCAGGTGCACCAGTGAACCAAGAAAGGTTAAGTAATACCCCTCCGAAGAAGAATAACCAAAACCCTAGTGAGTTTAAAAATGGAAACGCTACGTCACGCGCACCAATTTGTAATGGTACTGCTATGTTCATTAATGCAAATATAAATGGCATGGCTGCCAGGAATATCATCGTTGTACCGTGCATTGTAATCAATTGGTTATACATACCAGATGATACAAAGTTGTTATCTGGTACCATAAGCTGAATACGAATCAGTAATGCTTCGAGTCCGCCCGCTAGGAAAAAGATACCACCGGAAACTAAGTAAAGAATCGCAATTTTCTTGTGATCCACGGTGGTTAAATAATCCCATAAGACAGCGCCAAAGCCCTTCTTTTGCGCAGTCGCTGTACTCACGCTACGACCTCCCTTTTCTCTCTTATAATGTTATTTCTCTTCTTCAGATGTCGAATCAGAAGATTTTGCATCTTCCGGTGTGATTTCTGAAGGTTTAAGTTGTAATAAGTAATCTGCAATTTGACTTGCTTCTTTTTCAGAAATTGGGTTAACTGGATTACCATTTCCGTATTTACCAGTCATTTTGTTACCTGGCTTAAATTTCTCCGGATCAAGTAACCATGTTACAAGGTTTTCTTTCGTATTTTCTTTGTAACCTACTAGCTTAGCTCTATCACCAAAGTTTGCCAAGTTAGGTCCAGTGCTAGCACCGCCTCCGGCTCCAACTGCGTGACATCCAATACAAGACTTTTCAGTGAATAGTTCTTTACCTCTTTGAGCTGATTCAGACTCAGGTGTTGCGTCAGTATCAACATTTTGCATGTCGCTTACCCATTGATCAAATTCTTCTGGGCTAACTGCAATTACCTTAAAGTCCATTAAAGAGTGAGATGGTCCGCAAAGCTCGGCACATTTACCATAGTAAACGCCTTCTTCATAAGCATGCAGGAACATTTCATTCGTGTTTTCGCCAGGGTTCGTATCCATTTTCCCTGAGATCGTTGGAACCCAGTAAGAGTGGATAACATCACTAGCATTTAATTTTAAGTATACGCGTTCTCCCGTAGGGATATAGAGATCCTGACTCGTCTGGATCTTTTGACCATTATAATTATAATGCCACCAGTACTGTTTACCAGTAACCTCAATTGTTATGGCATCTTCCTTATCCTCCTCAGCAGGAGTCGTATCTGCTAACATAAATGTTTTCTGAACAGTTGGAACTGCTAGAATCACTAATAGCAAGATTGGAATAACTGTCCAAAGAACCTCAAGAAAATGATTCCCCTCTGTTTGCTTTGGAATAAAGTCTTCTTGGCCTTTCTTCTGTCGAAAACGGATAAGTACAAAAAAGTAAATAGCCATAACGACAACACCAACGAATACCATTATGATAACGCTTAACATCATAAGGTCAAAAATAGCATCGGCGCCTTCGCCTTTAGGCTCTAAGGCTGTAAGGTTTGATTTACCACACCCTGCTAATACAAGCATTAATGAGCTTAATAGAAACAGAATACGGGATTTACTCACCCATCCTTTCATGAAATGATACCTCTCTTTCTCTTTGTAGTCTTTCAAATTTTTATTATAAGAACCAGAGAAACTTGAATGCAAGTTTCTCTGCTCATATTAAAATGGATTTGGTAACGTTGCTACAACCATCGCTACAAATAAAATGGTCAAATAGTTCAAGGAATAAACAAACATCCATGTTGCCCATTTAAGTTCATTCTTCATAAAGAATCCCGCAACACCAATAACAAACCACCCTATAGTTAATAAAGAAGCAACAATTAAAAAGATTGTTCCTAGTGAATGCAAATAAAACGGTAGCGGAAGTAAACAAGCTACATAAATAATAATTTGTCTCTTTGTGATAGAGAAACCATGGACTACGGGAAGCATTGGAATTCCAGCTTCACGATATTCCTCTGTCTTTTTCATTGCTAAGGCTAGAAAATGTGGTGTTTGCCAAATAAACATAATGAAAAAGAGTCCCCATGCAACTGGGTGCTGTAAGGAAGGATCAAGTGCAGCCCAACCAATTAATGGAGGAACAGCACCAGAGAAACTTCCCACAACTGTGTTGATTGTATATTTACGCTTGCTCCACATCGTGTACAAGACAACATATACAAACCAACCGAAAGTGCTGATTAGACCGGCAACTAAACTGGTTAATGATACAAGAATGATACCTATTATTGTAGCACCTATCCCCATTATAAGGATATGCTTTAAAGCGATATTTCCTGTCACTGTAGGTCGACTCTGTGTACGTGACATAACTTGATCAATATCTCGATCATAATAGTTATTAATAATACACCCACCTGCAATGACTAAGCCTGTACCGACCATCACCAATAAAAATTCCTGCCAATAATTAAAAAAGTTTAAGCCTGTAAAATGCAGGGCTAACCAGAACCCGGCAAAGGTGGTCATCAAATTAGAATTAATTATACCTATTTTTATTAATGAGAGGATGTCTGCCCATAACGTAGTGTGGGTTGCTTCCTCTTTGGTCGAGTGCTTCATCACTTGAGACGTTGATTCCATAGTTCTTGGATTATTCATCGTACTCAACCTTCCTCCTTAAACCTTCCCTCATAAAACCATTCTTTCTCAGGAGGGTTTGTCATTTCTTGATGAATGATATCTAGTTGAATAAGTTCTTCTATCAGAAGTCATTCTGAACTGAATTCATTCCTTAGATAAGGACATGTCTTAACTAGGATTGAAATGTGTTCAATCCCTCATAGAGCTCATTTGTCCTACCTATTGTATCACGGAATGAAGTTTGTTTCTATTTGATTTAGGTGATTTTCCACTGTGACAAATATGTGAACAACTTTTTTAATTCTTTTTCATGCTAACATTATAGTCTCATGTTCAATACCAGTTTTCATTCACAATTTCTTAGATTCTTTATCCATACGTTTTAAAACCTTTTGAAGGGGAACAAATCCCCTATTTATTTCTAGCAAACAATGGTAGGTATTGCAAGCACTTTTTTAATAACGTCATAATTTATAAACTTTTTAACAAGTTACATAAGTTCCCCCTTTACATCTTGTACTTCCCTAGAGGGATTTACGTTTAATAAGTATATTGCATGATGAAAATATAAGTGAAACATGGTAGGATAACATTTGTGCCAATTTCGTGAACAAATCGGATCTGCAATTGCAACTTGTATTCGGAATATATTACGATAAATTTAGTTCCACTAAAGGATCGAGGTGGAGAAATGATAAAATTATTAAAATGGCTTTCTGTACTGTCTTCTTTAGGAATGCTATTTGTCCTTATAGGTGGAGCGCTGGTAACGAAGACTGAATCAGGAATGGGCTGCGGTAAAAGTTGGCCTTTATGCCACGGTGAGATTATTCCATCAAATATTACAATGGAATTAGTCATCGAATTAAGTCACCGGTTAGTATCGGGAGGAGTAGGCTTTTTAGTCCTATTGCTTTCCATATTGGCATGGAGAAAACTCGGACATGTAAGAGAAACAAAGCTCCTCTCATTTCTATCGTTGTTTTTCTTAGTATTACAAGGACTTATTGGAGCTGCCGCAGTAAAATGGGGTCAATCTGACTTTGTATTAGCAATGCATTTTGGAATTTCCCTAATCTCTTTTGCATCTATCTTTCTATTGACCTTACTGATATTTGAAGTCGATCAAAAATTTGATGCAACGTCATTATATATAAAAAGAAAACACCGCAAAGGATTCTATGCCTTAACCATATATACACTAATGGTCGTTTATACAGGTGCATTAGTACGGCATGTGAATGCAAGTCTCGTATGCGGTGGATGGCCTTTTTGTAATAATGAATACCCATTAAAATTCGGATACTTTAACTTCTTACAATGGGTTCAAATGGGTCACCGCCTAGCTGCAGGACTCATATTTGTTTGGGTTATTATTCAATTCGTTATCATCCGTAAATCCTATTCGCATAGTAAGATCATGTCGGGTGGATGGTCAATTGCCCTCCTCCTTATAACCATTCAAGTGATTCTAGGTGCTATGATCGTATTTACATCATTAAATCTATTCGTAGCCCTCCTACACGCACTTGTTATTGCATGCTTTTTCAGCTTACTATGTTACTATGTACTCCTATCTTCAAGAAGTGCACGTGCTGACAAAAGAGATCGATAGAAATAGAAAACCACAGCATAGGCTGTGGTTTTTTCTATTTAATTAAGAGTGTTCCGTTGTGATTTGCCATCTTACTCCGTATGGATCTTCAACTCTCCCAAACATAGCGCCCCAGAACATTTTGTCAAAAGGCATGATCACTTGGCCACCTTCTGCTAGTCCATTTTATGCTTGTCTTGCTTCATCTTCTGAAGAAAACTCAAGAACTAAATTCAAATTTGTGCCGGCTTTCGTCTCACCTTTAACATCATCTGCCATGAAGAAGTGTTGTCCAGCAGCTTGTAAAACTAGATGCATGACACGATCCTTTATTTCCTCTGGCATGTCCGGTGCTTCTGAAAAAGTTTTCACATCTACAATTTCACCGTTTAAAGCTTTCTCGTAGAATTCCGCTTGTTTTCTCGCGTCTTTTGAAAATAGATATGGATATAGTTTCCCCATATGTATCCCCTCCTTGTGTTTTATTATATACATTTATGCAACAAAGAACAAACGTTCGTTTTCGGTTTATTTTCTATGTCATTATGAGAGATCTTTATTTCATTATAGCCCCCTTATCTGGAAGACTTGGAATCGAGATAATTTGCGTATGGTTCCGTTGCTTTTGTGCAGATCGGCGGGCTGTGGAACGGGTTGCTTTCCCCGGAAGACCGATCGAGCTTCCTCGTCACTACGTTCCTGCGGGATCTCGCTCGCCCTTTCTACCGGAGGAGTCAACCCGTTCCACAGCCCGTCTTAGCCGAATGGAGATTAACGGAACCGCCTTAGTTTTGGGGTGAGGTGTTCTGATTCCAGGTGGTATAACCCTATCATGACAAGGATCTGAACAACTTCTCTGAATATGATTTCCAACCAACATGAGGTGGGATAGCCAAATTATGGTCCGTTAGTCTCCATAATCGCGTGGAGGGAAGGAAACGGCAAACTGTCGTGGTAGCAAAGGCAAGACGAGACCCCGCAGGAACGAGGAGGCTCGGCTTGTCTTCCACAACAGGCTTGCCGTTTCACTGACCGTAACAAATTACCCAACAGCAACGGACTCCTCTCAGTTTCAAGTCTTCAACAATCCTGCCATATAACTGAATAACTTCTTTATCCAATTGACCTAATACAATAAGTAAAAAAATAGTCAAATAAAAAGCAGTTCAATTGAAGAGTACATCTTTTCATGTACTCCAACATTGAACTGCTTTTCTTGCTAGTGATGGTTCTTATTCAAATTCGATTAACAAGTCACCCACATGTATGGCTTCATTGTTTTTCACATAAATATCTTTCACTTTACCATCAAAAGGAGCTTGAACAGTGGTTTCCATCTTCATGGCTTCTGTAATCATGAGGTGGTCACCCTTCTTCACTTTTTCTCCTTTTTCAGCAATTACTTTAACCACTGTACCTGGCATTGTTGCACCAATGTGTTTTTCATTGTTCTTATCAACTTTTGGACGCTCTTCAACAGACGCTTTAATGCTTTCGTCCTTCACAATGACTTCACGTGGTTGGCCGTTTAGCTCAAAGTACACCACACGATTACCATCGGGTTGAGCTTCGCCAATTGATACAAGTTTTACGATAAGGGTTTTACCTTGCTCAATCTCCACTTCAATTTCTTCACCTAAGCGCATGCCATAGAAGAAGGTAAGCGTATCAAGAACAGACATATCACCATACTGCTCGTAGAACTGATGATAGTCCATAAAGACTTTTGGATATAATGCGTAGGTGATCATATCAAAGCTTGTGACTTGGCGATCAAGTTTATGGAATAGCGTTTCTTTAAGATCATTAAAGTCTACAGGGTCTAGTAGCTCTCCTGGTCGTTCTGTAATTGGCTTTTTCCCTTTTAAGACAATGCGTTGAAGCTCTTGAGGGAAGCCTTGGTATGGTTGACCGAGGTAACCTTCAAAGAATTCGATAACAGAGTCAGGGAAATCAATCGTTTCACCTTTTTCATACACATCATCTTCAGTAAGGTCATTCTGAACCATGAATAGAGCCATATCTCCAACTACTTTGGAGGATGGTGTTACTTTCACTACATCACCAAACATATCGTTTACACGGCGATACATTTTTTTCACTTCATCCCAACGGCTTTCTAGGCCGACAGCTTTAGCTTGTTGTTGTAAGTTACTATATTGTCCACCAGGCATTTCGTGTTCGTACACTTCAGAATTAGGCGCCATCATGCCGCTTTCAAAATCCTGATAATATTGACGAACATCATGCCAATAGAGTCCAAGGTCTTCATAAGCTCGTACATCTATATTTGGCTTACGCTCATTGCCTTCTAACGCATAATACAAGCTTGTAGCACTTGGTTGGGATGTAAGCCCTGACATTGTACTAGCTGCTACGTCAACGGCATCTACCCCTGCTTCAATGGCTCTTGCATAAGTGAAGATTCCGTTACCACTTGTATCATGAGTATGAAGGTGGATTGGTATATCAACTGATTCTTTTAGTGTTGATATTAATTGATAAGCCGCCTCTGGCTTCATTACACCAGCCATATCTTTAATTCCTAAGACATGTGAACCTGCATTTTCAAGTTCCTTTGCAAGGTTTTTATAATAATTAAGATCATATTTCGGACGAGATGGATCTAAGATGTCTCCTGTATAACACATCGTCGCTTCTGCTATTTTTCCGCTTTGGCGAACAGAATCAATCGTCAGGGTCATCCCCTTAACCCAGTTTAAACTGTCAAAAATACGGAATACATCAATGCCTGCGTTGGCACTCTTTTCAACAAACTCTTTAATCAGATTGTCCGGGTAGTTTTTATAACCTACTGCATTGCTAGCACGTAGTAGCATTTGGAATAATACGTTAGGCATCTTTTCACGTAAATGAAGAAGGCGTTGCCATGGATCTTCCTTTAAGAATCGGTACGATACATCAAACGTAGCTCCGCCCCACATCTCTACTGAGAACAGGTCAGGAAGCATGCGAGCAGTTGGTTCAGCAATGTTCTCTAAATCCTTTGTACGAAAGCGTGTTGCCAATAAAGACTGGTGTGCATCACGGAATGTTGTATCCGTGTAAAGCACTTCTTTTTGCTCTTTCATCCACTTGGCTACCGCATCTGGACCCTGCTCATCAAGCAACTGTTTTGTCCCTCGAGGAATTTCTTCAGAGTACTTTACTTCAGGGAATCTAGGCTTATTCAGTGCTGGTTTCTTCTTATTCTCTACACCCTGGAACCCATTAATCGTTGTGGAACCTATGTAGGATAACATTTTTGTTCCCCGGTCTTTACGCTTAGGAAATACAAATAATTCAGGAGTTTGATCAATAAATGTTGTATCATAACTTCCCGTTAAGAAACTTGAATGTAGAATTACATTTTCTAAGAAAGGAATGTTCGTTTTAATACCTCGGATACGGAATTCCTTTAAGTTACGGACCATTTTGTTCGCTGCTTGCTCAAAGCTTAAAGCCCATGTGCTAACTTTAACGAGTAAGGAATCGTAGTAAGGAGATATAACCGCTCCCTGATACCCATTTCCTGCATCTAAGCGTACACCAAATCCACCACCTGTACGATAAGCCATAATCTTACCAGTGTCTGGCATAAAGTTATTCAGCGGATCTTCAGTTGTCACACGTGATTGAATAGCATAACCATGTGTACGAATATCAGCTTGCTGAGGAATACCTACTGGTTGTTCAAAAAGGTTGTGACCTTGGGCAATTAAAATTTGAGTCTGAACAATATCAATACCTGTAATAAGCTCTGTAATCGTATGCTCAACCTGAACACGTGGATTTACTTCAATAAAGAAGAACTCATCGCCTGAGACTAGAAATTCCACTGTACCAGCATTTAAGTATTTCACGTTATTCATGAGCTGAACAGCTGCATCACAGATATCTTCACGTACCTTCTCATCAAGTGAAACGCTCGGTGCCACTTCCACTACTTTTTGGTGACGTCTTTGTACAGAACAATCACGTTCGTAAAGGTGGACAATGTTTCCATCCTCATCCCCTAAGATTTGAACTTCAATATGTTTTGGGTTCTCTACAAGTTTCTCTACATATACATCATCGTTACCAAAAGCTGCTTTTGCTTCTGATTTCGCACGATCATATCCTTCTTTTAATGAAGCTTCACTACGGACGATACGCATACCACGACCACCGCCTCCAAGTGCAGCTTTAATCATTAGTGGATAGCCGTGTTTCTCCCCAAATGCTTGTACCTCTTCAAAATCAGATACAGGTCCATCTGTACCAGGGATTACTGGTATGCCAGCATCAACAGCTTGATATCTCGCTTTAACCTTATCACCAAACATATTTAAGTGTTCACTTGTTGGTCCGATGAACGTTATTCCTTCTTCTTCACATCGACGGGCAAAGTGAATATTCTCTGATAAGAACCCATAACCAGGGTGGATGGCATCTACACCAACACTTTTGGCTGTTTCAATAATACCCTCAATATCTAAATAGGCATCAATTGGCTTTTTTCCTTCTCCAATTAAGTATGCCTCATCCGCTTTATAGCGATGATATGAACCAGAGTCCTCTCTTGAATAAACGGCAACTGTACGTATATCTAATTCTGTACAAGCACGGAATACACGTATTGCAATTTCACCGCGATTTGCTACTAATACTTTGTTAATCTTTTTTATCTCACCCATTGTCGTCTTCCTCCTTTAAAACTCTGTTGACTAGTTCTCTGCGTTGTTGGTTGCTGTGTAGGTTGCGTAGTCGTATAACTTGTGTTGTCTTGCGCTTTTACTTGTTTAGCTATATTGTTTAAAATCCCTACTGATGCAAATAGAACTAATAGAGATGAACCCCCATAACTTACAAAAGGTAATGGTACACCCGTGACTGGCAAGATACCGCTAATGGCACCCATATTAATAAATGCTTGAATACCAATCATCGATGATATCCCAATTGCCAAGAGACTGCCGAAAGCATCATGACACTTCCTAGCAATAAACAGCCCCCGTAAAACAATAATTGAGAGAGAGCCGATTACAAAAAGAACACCGAAGAGCCCTAGCTCCTCTGCCACAATGGCCATAATAAAGTCAGTATGTGGTTCAAGTAAGTACCCTAGTTTTTGCACACTATTTCCTAAACCTTCCCCACTCAAACCGCCTGTCCCAATTGCAATAAAGGATTGAATAAGGTGATATCCTTCATCCTCAGGTAATTGGAATGGCTGATAAGCCCCCGTAAAACGTTCAGAACGTTCTTCCGTTTTCATGCCAGGCACCATAATGATCGTGATGAGCGCTGTTAAAACACTCAAGAGAAAGATATGTTTAAATCGGATTCCTGAACTAAGTATAACCACACTTGCAATCATAAACACGATTGCTGCTGTTCCAATATCAGGCTGCATACCTATGAGCCCGAGCACTCCAATGGTAACAGCTAGTGGTGGTAATACAGCTTTTGCAAAGTCCCCTATATAATTTTGCTTTTTTGCAAAGACAGAGGATAAATACATGATTAATCCAAGTTTAGCCACCTCAGACGGCTGATAACTAAACACTCCTAAGTCAAACCAGGATTTTGCGTTACCAACGTTTTTACCAAAAACTAAAACCCCTATTAAAGAGAAAAATACAAACATTACGATAAGCTTCATCCATTTTTGGTATTTTTGATAAGGAACAGCCATCGTAAAAAGGAATACTAGTGAGCCTAAAAACACCCATTTTAATTGTTGAAATAAGTAATGGTCACTTGCATATCCCCATTTCACTACAGCATAGACCATGGAAGCACTATAAATCATCACAACGCCAAATGCAGTTAAAATCAGTGGTGTAAACATCAATGTAAAGTCATAGTCTTTCCAAATTTTCTTCATTATGTCCATCCTTATGTAGAATCCTTCTACCAAAATGGTAGTGTGATTCAAATAGTTTATATACTTTTTACTAGATTAAAGCACCAAATTCCTTCAATTTTCATAAAAAAATCTCATTGATCACCTTTCTCCCCCAACTTTAGGTGGAGAGTGATCAATAGTAAAAAAACTCAAATTATCACCATATGGTGTAATTTGAGTTTTAACTTCATGACTTTTGTGAAGCTTCGTGGAGTGCATTCATTTCTTGCTCTAAATTTTCGAGAAGCGCTTTCCCGTCCTCTTCACGAATAAGACCTAGACGAACAGCAAAGTCAATTTCTCGGGATAGTCCGAACATTTGTGTATCTAAAACCTCTTCATATAGAGGGCATTGCGGCATTGTTAAGTTATCCATCTGAACTTTAATAAGCCTTGCAATTTTATCTGCATCAGCTTTAAGAAGGTCATAAGCTTGTTGACGATGATCCACAGCTACTTCAGATGACATGGGAAATCCCCTCCGATAAAACATACTTTCTTCTTACTATATTAGCGGTTATAGCTATAAATTGCAAGAAAATATCTCACTTCTGTAGCTAGATTTTAAACACAGTACTGGTCTAAAAAATAGATAAATCCATTCGGCTAGATAAGGTTTCAAGCAATTGCATACCAACCACACTATTCCCTTTTTCATCAAGTGCAGGGCCAAATACTGCTATCCCGCCAAAACCATTTAATGCTCCTACAATGGCTCCAGAAACGCCACTCTTTGCTGGTATTCCAACTCGAATCGCAAATGATCCAGACGCATCATACATCCCGCAAGTAACCATAAATGTTTTGCATATGCGGGCCAAATGTTTAGGAATGATTTGGCGACCTGTCTCTATGTCTTTTCCTAGATTTGCAAATACAGCTCCAATTCTTGCTAGTTGTTTAATATTTACACATATAGCACATTGTTTTGTATAAGCATCAAGTAACTCTTCTACGCTACCATCAATGACATGGTGCTGTTTCATAAAAAAGCTTAGTGAGCGATTTAAATAGGAAGTTTCGAACTCTGATGAAGCCACTTCTTCATCATATCGAATTGTATTATCATTTGTCATTTCATGAATTAAGCTTAGCAAACGCCCTACCTTCTCATCAGGTGTTATCCCATGAATCATATTTGTGATGGCGAGAGCACCTGCATTAATCATAGGATTCAAAGGTTTGGAAGGGTCTTCCTCTTCAAGCTTGGCAATAGAGTTAAAAGGATCACCTGTTGGCTCCATACCTACTCTAGAAAACACATAATCTTCACCCTGGTCCATCAGTGCTAAAGCTAAAGCCAACACCTTTGAGATGCTTTGCAATGTAAAAGTGGTTTCTATATTCCCTGCTCCTATACAGTCGCCATCAAGATGAAATATGCCCACAGCAGTATTTTCGGGGTCTTGCTTAGCTAAAGCAGGTATGTAATCAGGGACACGCCCTAACGAGGTTAATGGTTCTGTCTGTTTCAGCCATTCCTGTAATTGTTCCTCAGAGACTTTTTTGTTCATTTTCTTTCCTCCTTAATGCATGTATCGTCAATATTCGATATACTGTGTGTAGATTCTTTTTACATAGTGGAAGGTGGCAAACCATGATTATTCAATTAACGGGTAATGTACAACATCCGATCACATTAGATCCAACTGTATGGATTTTTGACGATCGTAAAGTATCTTTTGAGGAAGCGTTCACATCCGCTTCTGAACAAGAAAATAATGATGAGGATGACATTCGCAAAGCTTCTCAAATTTGGGACAGAGAAGTGTATCAGCAAAAATTAAATCCTCCTATCAATAAAAGCATTTCAACATTTGAAAAGAAACAAATTTTAGATGGTACTTTTGTGATGCCCATCCATCACTTTTTAGGAAATGCTCAACTTCATGATAACGCAAGCGGTGTTACGTTGGAAACAATTAACGGCAAACACAGCATAACTGTTGACCAACTTCAGAATGCCCAATTATTATTTGCTGTTGATGGAAAACCAATACAGGAAGAAGGTCCTGTACACATTTATTTCGGAGACGGTTCTAATCAAGAACAACCAATTAAAGGTGTTAAGAAGATTATAGTGGAATGAAAAATTAAACAGAATCAGTCAGGAACATCCTTTTATTTAGATTATTAACCAAGAAAAAATCAGGCGCATTGGCCTGATTTTTTTCTTTCATATTTTAAGTCAATCCACTACTTATAAAAAATCTGCAGCTAGCTGCGCTAATGGTGAACGCTCTCCTTTTACAAGCTTTATATGTCCACTCAATTTCTGATCTTTGAACTTTTCAACTACGTGTATGAGTCCATTGTTGAATTCGTCTAGATAAGGGTGATCAATCTGATGCGGATCTCCTAAAAGGACAATTTTACTTCCTTCTCCAATACGGGTTAGAATAGTTTTCACTTCATGCTTCGTTAAATTCTGAGCTTCATCAATTAAGATTAACTGATCCGGGATGCTCCTCCCTCTTATGTACGTGAGAGCTTCAACCTGGATTGATCCTATTCCGGACAAAATATCATCTAACTCCCCTGGTTTCTTTACATCAAATAAATACTCAAGATTATCATATATTGGCTGCATCCATGGACGTAATTTTTCTTCTTTCTCACCAGGTAAGTAGCCTAAATCTTTCCCCATTGGAACAACGGGTCGTGCCACAAGTAACTTTTTGTATAACCCAAAATCTTCTATCTGCATAAGTCCTGCTGCTAATGCTAACAACGTTTTCCCTGTACCTGCTTTACCTACCATTGTGACTAAAGGAATATCTTTTCGTAATAGGAGCTCTAACGCCATTACCTGTTGTGCATTCCGAGGACGTATCCCCCAAGCTTGTTCGTTTTGAAAGCGACATTTCTGCAATAGCCCATCTTTATGTCGAACCATTCCAATAGCTGAATGAGACGGATTTGTTCTATTTTTTAAGATAATAAATTCATTTGATTTTAATGAGTCCATAAGAAGTTGTTGTAAATCCAATTCACCTGTTTGAAAAAATAAATTGATTTCATCCTCATTTACATATAACTCTTTAAAGCCGTTATAAATGGAATCTTCGTGTACAGCCCTTTCGCTTAAAAAATCTTCAGCAATTAAGCCAAGTGAATCTGCCTTAATACGCATTAGCATATCTTTTGATACTAGAATTACTTCCCTGCCCGCTTTCTTATTTGATTCTTCAAGATGCAAATTTAATGCGACTGCTAAAATCCTGTTGTCATTCGTGCGTTCCAAAAAAACTTCTTCAAGCTTAGAGAAAGACTTGTGATTCAATTCAACACGAAGGATTCCACCACTTTCTAACCTTACCCCTTCATGGAGCTTTCCTTGAACTCTAAGCTTATCCATGATCCTTGAAACTTCTCTTGCATTACGTCCGATTTCATCCATATTTCTTTTTTTCGAATCCACTTCTTCCAGAACAACTGCGGGGATTACAACTTCATGATTTTCAAACGTATAGATCGACCTCGGATCTTGTAATAATACGTTTGTATCCAGCACATAAAATTTTTTCATTAAGCCGCCTCCTGAGTCATTAGTCTACATTGTTTGGCATGGCTTCCTGATATATCTATATGCTCGAGTGTATAAAGTTAGACGAACTTCAAAATATATGAACAAATAAAAGGAGGCAAAATGATGCGACTTTTCATCCTAGCAATTGTTTTAACAGGGCTTGTGGCTTGTCAAAACCAAGAGGAAGAGGCCCTTCCAGAACAAGAAAATAAATCCCCTACTATTGAAGTGAAAGATTCTGATCCTGTTCCGAAAGATAAAAATATGCGTGGGAATAAAAGAGCAAAACACTTAGCTTCTGTGGCTCGAGAAGTTCCAGATGTAAATCGTGCCACTGCTGTTATTGCAGGACCTTATGTCGTAGTAGGTATTGATGTGGATAAAGACCTTGATCGTTCCCGGGTAGGTTCAATTAAATACTCAGTTGCGGAAGCATTAAAAAAAGACCCTTATGGGAAAAACGCTGTAGTCATTGCTGATGCAGATGGATTTGAGCGAATTAAAGCTATGGGACGAAAAATGCGCCAAGGTTATCCTATCCAGGGCATTACAGATGAACTAGCTGCTATCGTAGGACGCTACATGCCAGAAGTTCCTGTTCGAGAAAACAGACCTTCTGAAGGAGATCAAAATAAAAAGACGATTCCTGAGCAACAAGAACAAGACTTAGATCAAATGCAGAACGACCAGTCTAACAATTATAAAAATAACAGACCTTAAGTTTTATCAAGAAGTAAAAAAACGCCGTAGATCCAATTAAGGATCTAGGCGTTTTGTTTGTCTTGAATCTTCTCTGCTTCTTCTTCTTGAATTTTATTATAGTATTGAACTCCAAATTGAGAACCTTCATCAACCATCTTCGTATTTTCAGTATGATCAACTTCAGGTACACCTGCTTTTTCAACAGGAAGGTCACTATTATCATCTTTTTGCAAGCTTTCACGAATGTTGTCTGTGAATGACTTAGCCTTATCTTTCAGGTCTGTACGACGTTTTTCATCTTTAAGCAAATACGTAAGGGCACCTGCTCCGATTGCTCCTACGCCTGAATAAATCCAACGCTTTTTCATGAAATCATCCTTTCTGTCATTCTTATTTATCCATTCCCGATACTCACGAAATAAAACATATTCAAGTAAAACATATCCAAATTCATGTACCTCTTTTCCATTATAGCCCCCTTATGTGGAAGACTTGGTTTCGAGATAATGTGCAGTGGAGGTCCGTTGCCGGAAAAGAGTAAGTGGTTCATTGAAACGGCAAGCCTCCTGTTGCCCCACACGACGTGGGGTAGGTCGACGTTGCCACACGATGTGGCGGTCTTAGTCGATCTTCCTTGTTTACTTTAAGCCTCCTCGTCACTTCGTTCCTGCGGGATCTCGTCAGCCCTTTGCTACCACTGGAGTCGTTTCCTTCACCCCTTTGCGTTTATGGAGGTTAACGGACCCTAGTTATTTGAGCTCTAACCCTTACGGACATCTGTTCCTTTATTTTGAACTTTAAAGGTATTTCGAGGTTCGTTACGGACATATGGTACCTTATTTGTGACAGATTGCTCTTTATTAAGGTGATTTGCAGCAATTAGCGGAATGAATGTCCGTAAACTCTTTAGAAAAACCACTTTAAGGTGAAATAGCGGATCAAATGTCCGTAAGCATTACCTCTTCATATCGCTGCGGTTCCGTTAATCTCCATTCGGCTAAGGTGGGGTTGGGAACGGGTTGACTCCTCCGGAAAAACGGGCGAGCGAGACCCCGCAAGAAGCGTAGCGTATGAGGAGGCTCGATCGTTCGTCCGGGGAAAGCAACCCGTTCCCAACCCCACCGCATTCCACAATAGCAACGGAACCGCCTCTCTAACTAAAACAGTTATTCCACCAGATTGTTCAATAAAAATTTTCACAAAATCCTTAAAGTAAGAATTTTATGAATTTAAAACCGAATAAACATTCGAATCCTGAAGCAGCTCATGTTATAATCGTATAGCAAAGAGAGATAAAATGAGGTGAATATACATGCGCGTAAAATGTGTTATTTGTGATACAGCTCAAAATATTGACAGTAACTCTTTGCAAGCTAAACGTATGAGAAACCGTAGAATTCATACATTCATGTGTACAAGCTGCAATGAGCGAATTGCTGAAAAAACTAGAGCTCGCCATGCTACTGGCAATTTTAAAATGTATCGTCAACCAGAAAAAGAAGATCATTTATTAAGCTAAAATAGAGCAAAAAACAAGGCTGTCCTATATAGGACAGCCTTTTATTCATAGTTTTGAAATTTGTGAGGTTCGTTCTTGATGGTGTGATTCATGCAGTCAATTAACTCGAGCGGAAATCTAAATTCCCTCTTTTCGGTCGATGTATGACATGTCACGAAGTACATATCTTCAAGTTTCTTAACATCAACATCTTTTATTTGGTGATCTTTCTGAAGCATATCCCAAAAAAACGTTGCTGTATCAACCGCGGAACGATCACGTGGGCGTTCATCCGCTACAATCTGGATAGAAAGCCAATTGTAAACTGCATCCTGCATAGAACGCATCTAACAACCTCCCCCTTATGCTTCTGTGTCCTTACGCTCATTATGAAGCCTGAAGCGATAAATCCCTAAAATTAGAGATGATACCATCAATCCTTCTGCAATTGGTAAACCAAATATGGCTAATACCGTTAGCATCATACAACCTAATGCGAGGACTACATAGATTACTGCTGATTTTAATACAGGTAATTTTTTTGCGAACCCTAATTTATATGTAACGATAGCTAGAGCTAGAATAATAAAATAGAGAATTATTGCTGCTCGAATGGCTTGTCCAACATCACTTTCATCATTTAAGTTAACATTTCGAAAAAGATAACTTGTAATAGGCGAATCTGCTACGCTCATAGGTGTTCCTCCTAAACCTTCTAGAGTGCTTAATCATCTCTTTTCATGATACTAAATCTATGTATATCCTGCCACCCTATTTCTCATGTACATTTTCAAATTTGAAAATATACGATACACTAAATATAACTATTTCAATGAGGTGACATGATGAAAAAGATCGACGTACCCATGCTCTTATTAGCAATCCTTGCTGTCTTTTGCTTTATGCTCGTTGCCGTAGCCATCAGTTATAAAGCTTACATATGGTCTTTTGTTATTTTGTTATTAGGCTTTACAGTTATGGGCTTTGGCTTCACCAAAAAACGTAAACGTAGAATGTCTCAAAGTAACTAATAAAAAAATTCTACCACCTAAACCAGTGGTAGAATTTTTTTACTTCAATTTAATATAATCATCGATAATTTCGCTATGGATAGATGGATTACCGGTAATTATAGAATTTTTACCTACCATGTCTAAAGCACTTCCGTCAGCCTGGGTAGTTACGCCGCCTACTTCATTCACAAGGATTACTCCTGCTGCAATATCCCAAGGAGCAAGACGCATGGTGATATAAGCATCAATACTCCCTTCTGCGACATACGCAAATTCAAGTGCAGCTGAGCCATACGATCTTGTACCACGAACTTTTCTTACCAATGCTTGCGTCCCAGCTTCATGAACACGCCTATTTTCAATAGCCCAGAAGCTATTTAAACAAAGGATGGAGCTATCAAGTTGTACCTCTTTTAATTTGTCTAACTTTTCATCATTTTTATAAGCACCTTGATCCTTAATAGCATGATAAAGACAATCAGCCATAACATCATATATTAACCCAATAACACCCACGCCGTCCTGATAAATTCCTACGGAGATAGCAAAGTTTTGTTTTTGGTGGACAAAATTCATAGTGCCATCAATGGGATCGACAATCCATACAGTCCCATCTAGATCACTCACTTCATCTCCAAAACCCTCTTCTCCTAAAACACGGTGCTTAGGAAATGTAGTTCGAATATGTTCAGCAAAAAATCGTTCTGTTTCCTGGTCCATTTCTGTTACAAGGTCATTAGCATCCGATTTTGTTTCTATTACAAGAGGTTGATGCATTTTCGTTCGCAATCGCTCTCCTGCTTCTAGAACCCATCTTTTTGCTTGGTCATATATGTTTTGTATATTTGCATCAGTCATCTATATAGGCTCCTTCTCTTGTGGTTCATCCTTTATCGTATCAAAAACCTAAATGATCTTCATCTCTTACCCTTTCCAGTTGTTCACGTTCCATGAGTTTATCTTTTTAAAATAAAGAAATCCTACCACTAAATCGGGCAGGATTTCAAAATTATAGTACAAAGACCTTTTGATCAACTATGTTACTTTTCTTTTTAAGACACATTTAACTGTAACAATTCATTGCGAAGTTTTTCTAATCGTTCTTTTGATTGTGCTTTTTGCTCTTCATCTTCGTTTTTCATAGCTTCATGTAACATCATTAATTCATAATCTATTTCCATACGTACAACAGGTAATCTTTCCATCACTTCTCTTTCATGTAAAGCATCAATGACACGTTTCATTTTTGTCAACTCCTTTTGAGAGTATCTAGTAGTTTATATAGTGACTCAGAACATGTTCTAATCAATTGTTTGCTTACTTTTATTTATCCCATTTTGTCATATTTCAAACCTCAGTTTGGTTAATTGGGTTTTAACCTATAGATGTGATAAACTTTGAAAAGAAAAATATCGAATATTCGACAAGTGCGAAAGGAGTTTAATGAAGTGGCTACTTTTAATGGTTTTACACAAGAAGATTTTGATGTATTTACTATAGAAGGTTTAGAGAATCGAATGGATGCTCTTAAATCAAATGTTTCCCCTAAGTTAGAAGCAATCGCAGAAGAACTTGCTCCTTACATAACTTCCTTAACTGGAGATGAGATGCATGTTCACGTTGCAAAACACGCAAGACGTAAAACAAATCCTCCTAATGATACTTGGGCAGCATTAGCTAGCAACAAACGAGGATATAAGAAGCTTCCTCATTTCCAAATTGGCATGTGGGAAAGTCACGTTTTCCTTTGGTTTGCTATGATTTATGAGAGTCCAATAAAAGAAGATTACGCGAGAGTATTAGATAAGCACAAGGAAGAAGTGATCGACCATATCCCTGCTGATTTCGTATGGTCAAAAGATCACACAAAGCCTGAGGGCATTCCACATAAGGATCTTTCAAAGGAAGATTTCCAACAACTTGTCGACAGATTACAAAATGTAAAAAAAGCTGAAATCCTCTGTGGGATTCACATTGATCGAAACGATGTGATTTTAGAAGATCGTGATGCATTCATCAATAAATGTGAAGAAACGTTTAAAACTTTAGAATATCTATATCGTTTAACAAAAGAAATTGATTAAGAAAAACTCCTACCATGACGTATGTGGTAGGAGTTTTTTTATGCTCTTTTTTCTCTCTTCCTTTCTGCATTTTCGACAAAGTTATGTAAATTTGTTATGGTGATTGATGGTAAGTAGCGTTTAGGATTCCTATTTATGTTATAATAGTCAAGTTCAGAAGCGAACGCGATTTCGAAAACAGAGGAGAGTATATATTAATGAACGTTAGACAGGATCTTCGAAACATTGCCATCATCGCTCACGTTGACCACGGCAAAACAACTCTAGTAGACCAGATGCTTCACCATTCTGGTACATTCCGTGACAACGAGCATGTTGATGACCGCGCAATGGACTCCAACGACCTCGAAAAAGAACGAGGTATTACGATTTTAGCGAAAAACACAGCAATCTCGTACAACGACACACACATCAACATTCTTGACACACCAGGTCACGCCGACTTCGGTGGTGAAGTTGAGCGTATTATGAAAATGGTTGATGGTGTTTTGCTTGTAGTAGATGCATATGAAGGCTGTATGCCACAAACACGCTTTGTGCTTAAGAAAGCTTTAGAGCAAAAATTAACACCTGTTGTTGTGCTAAACAAAATTGACCGTCCGAATGCCCGTCCAGAAGAAGTGGTAGACGAAGTATTGGACTTATTCATTGAACTAGGAGCGGACGATGACCAGTGCGAATTCCCTGTTGTCTATGCATCCGCCCTTCAAGGTACTTCCGGTCATGAACCTGAAGAACAAAATGAAACAATGGATCCAATCTTCACAACAATTCTTGACCATATCCCTGGCCCTATTGATAACGCTGAAGACCCGCTTCAATTCCAAATCACTCTACTTGATTACAACGAATATGTTGGACGTATTGGTATTGGACGTGTGTTTAGAGGCTCAATTAGCGTCGGACAACAAGTAGCCCTTATGAAGAAAGATGGTTCCGTACAAAACTTTAGAATTTCGAAGTTATTCGGATTTATCGGTCTTAAACGTATTGAAATTCAAGAAGCTAAAGCTGGAGACATTGTAGCAATAGCTGGTATGGAAGGCATTAACGTTGGTGAAACAGTTACACCTGTTGATCATCAAGAAGCTCTTCCTATCCCACGTATTGATGAGCCAACACTTCAGATGACATTCCTTGTTAATAACAGTCCTTTTGCTGGTAAAGAAGGTAAATTCATCACAGCACGTAAAATTGAAGAACGTTTATTAACTCAGCTTGAAACGGATGTAAGTTTACGTGTTGAAGAGACTGAGTCTCCAGATAAATGGATCGTAAGTGGACGCGGAGAGCTTCACCTTTCTATCTTGATTGAAAACATGCGCCGTGAAGGTTTTGAACTTCAGCTTTCTAAGCCGCAAGTTATCATTAAAGAGATCGATGGCGTGAAGTGTGAACCAGTTGAGCGCGTTCAAATCGACGTTCCAGAGGATTATCAAGGTACAGTTATGGAATCCCTTGGTTATCGTAAAGGTGAAATGGTCGACATGATGAACGATGGTAATGGCCAAGTTCGTTTAGAATTCAAAGTACCTTCCCGCGGCCTAATTGGTTATGCGACAGAGTTCATGTCTCAAACCCGTGGTTACGGTATCATCAACCACACATTCGATGGTTATGAGCCTGTTGTTGAAGGTACTGTAGGTGGCCGACGTCGTGGTGTACTTGTGGCACTTGAGAATGGTAAAGCTTCCACTTATGGAATCATGCAATTAGAAGATCGCGGAACAATCTTCGTAGAGCCAACCACAGAAGTTTACGCAGGCATGATTGTTGGTGAGCACAACCGTGAAAATGACTTAACTGTTAACATCACAAAAGAAAAACACCTAACAAACGTCCGTTCTGCTACGAAAGATCAGACAAACACAATCAAAGGTACACGTAAGATGACGCTTGAAGAAGCGATTCAGTACCTTGATGATGACGAGTTCTGTGAAGTAACACCAGAAAACGTTCGCCTACGTAAGCAAATCCTTAACAAGAGCGAACGCGAGAGAGCTGACAAGAAGAAAAATAAATAAGCAAACATTTCAACCGCTCAGAGCCTAGTGCTCTGGGCGGTTTTTTTAATTAGTTTTTAAACTCTTATTCCATTAAAGCCCCCTTATGTTGAAGACTTGGATTCGAGATATAGGTTCGGAGGAGTCCGTTGCTTGTATGAGAGTAAGGGGGGTCAGTGAAACGGCAATACTCCTGTTGCCTCACACGACGTGGGGTAGGTCGACGTTGCCACACGATGTGGCGGTCTTAGTCGATCTTCCTTGTTTACTTTGAGCCTCCTCGTTCACTCCGTTCTCTGTAGGGTCTCATCTGCCCTTTCTACCACTGGAGTTTGCCGTTTCCTTCCCCCCTTTGCGTTTATGGAGAATAACGGACTCTAGTGTGTGAGTTCTAAACCTTACGGACATATGGTACCTTATTTGTGACAGATTGCTCTTTATTAAGGTGATTTGCAGCAATTAGCGGAATGAATGTCCGTAAACTCTTAAGAAAAACCATTTTAAGGTGAAATAGCGGAACAAATGTCCGCAAGCATTTCCTCACATTATCGCTGCGGTTCCGTTAATCACCATTCGGCTAAGGTGGGCTTGGGAACGGGTTGACTCCTCCGGAAAAACGGGCGAGCGAGACCCCGCAAGAAGCGTAGCGGATGAGGAGGCTCGATCGTTCGTCCGGGGAAAGCAACCCGTTCCCAAGCCCACCGCACTCCACAATAGCAACGGAACCGCCTCTCTCACTAAAACAGTTATTCCAGATTACTGCCATATAACTGAATAAAACTTATAAAAAAACAGCAAAACCTATCACAGGTTTTGCTGCTCTCTTACATTTTTACCTTTTGACCAGAAGAAGCATTGCGAGCTTCTTTCATTACACGATAAATGGAATAACCAGACTCTTCTTCAAATTGAGAGCCTAGTTTCTTCTCCTCACTTTTAGAAGGAACAATCTGCTTAAACCGTTTATAAGCTAACATGAGGTCGTCTTGTTTCACCCCTTTTTCATAGGCTTGTTCCACTAAGTGATAAAAGTTAACAACATCAATAATTTCTTCTGTAGACCAATATTCTGTATCTAAGGGATAGTTGTAATTTGAACTCATTTCAATAATCTCCTCTCACGTTGACCATTTGTTCCGAATATCATCCGCTTCTTGAATCATCCGGTTAAATAGTTCAGCTACGGACGGGATATCGTTGATTCGACCTAAAATCTGACCTGCCCAGCCAAAACCTTGCTCATCCTGTCCTTCATAAATATAGCGTTTGTTTGCTTGCCCGCTGATATACGATTTTAACACGTCATAACCAGGAGCGTCTTTTTCTAATTCAAGAATTTTATCCGTCCATGGGTTTTTAATCGCTCTAGCAGGTGTTCCTAGGGATCGTTTAATGACTACAGTAGATTGCTCATCACCTTGTAATAACGCTTGTTGATAAGCTTCATGGGCATGCTTACACTCTTTTGTCGCAATAAACCTCGTCCCCATCTCTATTCCTTCAGCACCAAGAGCTAGTGCAGCCATAAAACCTCGCCCATCTCCTATTCCACCTGAAGAAATAACAGGAATATCAACAGCATCTACAACTTGTGGCGTTAAAACAAAAGTGCCAATATCTCCACGTCCAAGATGTCCTCCACCCTCTTGTCCAACAACCATAACTGCGTCAGCACCAAGTTCTTCTGCTTTTACTGCTTGTCTCTTGGCAGCAACAAGGATTAAGGTTTTTATTGGATAGTCTTTTACCATATCTAGAACTGGCTTCGGATTCCCACCTGTTACGGAAATAACCGGAACCTCTTCGTCAATCGCCACTTGTACCATATCCTCAAATGGTCTCCCATGCTGGCCAATAGCATAGTTTACACCAAAAGGTTGATTTGTGAGTTTTTTTACTTTATGTATTTCTTCACGTAGCTTTTCTGGACTATCTAAACTCATTGCCGTTATTTGACCTAAGCCACCAGCGTTAGAAACAGCTGCTGCGAGATCTGCATAAGCTAAGTACGCTAAGCCTCCCTGTATAATGGGATATTGAATTCCTAATAGATCTGTTACACGTGTTTGATATGACATTCAAACCCTCTCCTCTCTCCCCTAGCATAATATCTACTTATATCCTACCAAAAATCTCTGACATATTGTTATGAAAAGCTAGCCAGAACGATGCGCTTCTGCTATAATTTCTATGTTTTATGAAGCGATATATAGAAAAACGAGGTGTTTCTTTGACACAACAAAACACGCCCTTATATACAGGGCTTTTAAATCACGCATCCAAACAGCCTGTCCAATTTCATATTCCTGGCCATAAAAAAGGACTTGGTATGGATGCATCTTTTCGTAATTTTATTGGAGACAATGCTTTATCAATTGATTTAATTAATATAAGTCCACTTGATGACCTGCACCATCCACACGGGATGATAAAAGAAGCACAGCAATTAGCTGCTGAAGCATTTGGAGCTGACTACACCTTCTTTTCCGTTCAAGGAACGAGTGGAGCAATTATGACGATGATTATGGCGGTATGCTCACCTGGAGACAAAATCATTGTGCCTCGTAACGTACATAAATCTGTTACAGCAGCAATTATCTTCTCAGGAGCAACGCCAATTTTCATTCACCCCGAATTAGACGATACATTAGGGATATCACACGGCATCACACCAGACGCTGTTGAGAAGGCCTTAGAAGCTCATCCTGATGCAAAAGGGGTATTGGTCATCAACCCCACATATTTCGGGATATCAGCTGATTTAAAGCGTATAGTGGATATATCTCACTCTTATGATATACCTGTATTAGTGGATGAAGCACACGGTGTTCATATTCACTTCCATGGTGACCTGCCCCTATCAGCTATGCAAGCAGGAGCAGACATTGCTGCCACCAGTGTTCATAAACTTGGAGGTTCTTTAACACAAAGTTCCGTTTTAAATATGAGAGGCGAGCTAATATCTCATGAACGTGTGCAGACTGTTCTTTCAATGCTAACAACAACGTCTACTTCCTATATTCTATTAGCTTCTTTAGACGTAGCTCGAATGCATTTAGCTACTAAAGGTGAAGAGATCTTAGAAGAAACGATTCAATTAGCACGTCGCACACGTAATGCGATAAATAAAATCCCTCACCTTTATTGTGTAGGAGACGAAATCCTAGGGACAAAAGCAACTTACGACTATGATCCAACGAAAATCATTGTATCTGTCAAGCACCTTGGTATTACAGGGTATGATGTCGAGCTCTGGCTTCGTGAACATTACAATATTGAAGTAGAACTATCAGACTTATATAACATTTTATGTATTATTACACCTGGAGACTCAGAGGAACAGACATCCTTGTTAGTCAATGCTCTTAGAGAACTATCTGAAGCTCACCAAGAACAAGATCAAGAGTCCCAACCTATTCTTGTAGAAGTTCCTGAGATACCTTTACTTTCATTGTCTCCTAGAGATGCTTTCTATTCTGAGACGGAACTGATTCCAATGAAAGATGCTGCAGGGAGAATTAGTGCCGAGTTTGTAATGGTTTACCCTCCTGGTATTCCAATCTTCCTACCTGGAGAAATCATCACCGATGAAAACATTCAGTATATCTACAAGAATTTAGATGCCGGTTTACCTGTACAAGGCCCAGAGGACGAAACATTAGAACATATAAAAGTAATTAAAGAGCATCGTGCATTTAGATGATAACTAAAAAAAGCTAACGCAGCCTCGGCTGGTTAGCTTTTTCTTTTATGCTTTATGTTTGTTTTTACTTTTACAGCTGGAGCAGCAGTTTCCATAAAGAGTTGAGACCTTCTCATCTTCAAAATGTTCGATCACACGCTGACAGTCTTGACAAATAATTGTACCCATCGTTGATTCAACTCCCTTTAAGTGTTTTTTTGATAACGCTTTCAATATAATTTAATTATAATGTGTCATACTAAATTATTCAACCATAAATTAGTGTGACACAATTAATTTTTTTGTTATACTTATATTTCCACTGACTCATGAAGTAAAACCTCTATTTTCGTAACATACTTCACATTTTCCATCATACAATGATTGGTACAATACGGAAAATTTTATTGGCTATCGGACAAGTTCATGCTACGATGAACGTACGATACGTGATAGGAGTTGGATATAGTGGGCAAACATGCTTTTGTTTATTTGGTAGAGAACAGTAAGCAACAAGACATATCCATCGAGCAGGTTAAAGAATTACTTACTTATTATATTGATATTACATCGAAGACAGGGAAACAGTTAGGTTGGCCTTATGATCAACGAGCATTCCCATATGATATTGAAGAAAAACAAGATGAAAACGGTCATTACTTAATTCTACGTGGTAACGATCCAAAATATCGCTATTTATTAATGGGTGTTAGCCAAAAATCACTTAAAGATAACGGAGAAACTCCATATATTCAAATCACCCTCCCCGATAGCGCTAGTCAGGGTGATGTTGGTAAAGGAAATGAGATGGGAAAGTTTTTAGCGAAGCAATTACAGGGGGAATTGCATTTGTTTAATGAAAGAGTTATGTACTTCTATAAAAGAAAATAAACGTTAAAAAAAGGAGCTTGAATATTCAAGCTCCTTTTAACGATTATGGTGTCTTAATCTCTTCCGGATCAACTAATTCATAACCTTTTTCACGCAAACCTTTCACAATATCGTCCAAGGCTTTTGCAGTCCACTCACGGTCATGCATAAGAAGGTTAGAACCATTACTTAGATAAGGAGTGTTCACCATAATATCAGCAATGGCATCCTCACTCATATACTTTTGATTCCAATCATAACCGTATGACCAGTTCATGACTGCCATTTTCTCTTGTTTAGCTAACTCCATAGAATAGTCCGTGTTTAAGCCATGTGGAGCACGGAAAAACTTCGGTCGCTCTCCTATTACTTCCTCAATTAAATCGCTTAAACCTAAGATTTGCTCCTTTTGGATGTCTTCAGCTATTGGGTTACCATTTGATTTTAAAGCTTTGTGATTCATCGTATGATTTCCGATTGCAAAGCCCATCTCATGGATTTTCTTTAACGTTTCCTTTTCTTCTTCGGTGTTAATAAAATGTCCATTCACAAAAAAGATGGCTGGCGCATTTAATTCTTTTAGGGTTTTTGCCATTTCAAGTCCGTTTTTATCAGGGGTATCATCAATGGTTAGAAGTACAACTTTTTCATTAGCATCACCAATTGGTTTAATACTCCAATTCCCTGTCACTTTATATTTCGGTTCTTTTACTTCTTCTTTATCTGATTCTTCCTTATCTTTTTGATCTTGTTTGTCACTTTTTTCATTTTCCTTTTGTTCTGTCTCTTGACCCTCTTGCTCTGAACCTTCTGTATTGTTATCTTGACTAGTGTTCTGACCATTTTCTTCTTGTTGATTTTCTTGTTCTGTTGAATTTTGGTCATTGTTATCTTGCTTTGTGTTGCTGGTTGTTTCAGATTGACTGCAAGCGGTTAACAACAAGATTAAAGATAATAATACAAAGCTTCCCCATTTTTTCATGTAAAGTTCCTCCTGATCTGGTATGTACTTGATGTTACATTTATTATATAAGAGAAAAGTCTCTTATCCTATTGGTTTTTAACAAATTTTTTCTATACAATAAAAATTAGGACTATTTAACTTCCTATAAAAATGATAAAGGTGAGGATTATGTTATCTGCGTTAAAAAACCTCCAACTATTTGGGGGACGAACCCTAAAGACTGGGGTTTCTGTACTTATCACTTCTTTTATATGTTTATTGTTTGACTTACCCGTAATCTTTGCCGTGATAACGGCAATTGTAACAGTTGAGAACACAGCAGCTGATTCCATTAAAAAAGCGGTTGTAAGGTTTCCTGCTTCTGCTATCGGTGCATTCATTGCAGTAACCTCTTTTGCAACCCTTGGTAAAACTGCAATCACCTATGCATTAGCAGCAACGCTAACCATTGCTATATGTAATAAATTAAAGCTTTACGATGGAATTCTAGTTGCAACGTTAACTGCTGTTGCGATGATTCCGAATTTTGATAGCCATTATATTGCATCATTTTTTATTCGATTAGGCACCACATCTATCGGGATCGTCGTTTCAACTTTAGTCAATTACGTCTTACTTCCACCTAATTACTCGGAAAGAATTTTTCAAAACGTTCGCAACCTATATCATGAAGCTGCGGATATTTTAGAGTGCACATTTCCAAAATTAGTAGACGCTGACAATCCTAAAGTGAAATCGATGCAAAAAGCTTATCGACAACTTACATTTCAGTTAGAGAAAACGTATCAACTGTCCCAATTCCAACGTGAAGAGTGGCAATATCATCGTCACTCTACGAAAGAAATGAAAGCCTTCCAGTATGCTCAAAAGAAACTAAATATGTTGCAGCAAATTACTTATCACCTAGGAAACCTGCAATACGTTCAATTAGAACAAAATGCGTTTACGCATGAAGAAAAAACCTTAATAAAGAGTATCATTTCTTCGATCGCGGAAATATTAAGAACACCATCACATGAAATATCAAATGAACATTTTCAGCGCATTGAGCAATTGGACGAGGAATTTTGGCACTGGAAGGAAGACCACATCGAACATACAACCAAATATCGCCATCACTTCCCTCCGCAAACGATTGTGATCTATGAGTTGCTCTGTCTCCATGATGTGTTAGAAGAGCTTCGTGACATATCTAAGGATCGATACCATCTCATCGAATGTAAATCGTAATGTCGGAAAACCTCGTTACAAAGCGCATGATTGAAACTACATGAAATTCAGAAAGGAATGGAGTCATCATGAAAAGTGTAACGAAGGTATTTTTCCTTTCTCTTGTTGTGGCTATCATTTTCATTATTTGGGGTATCATCCCTAAAGAAGTATTACCAGATTACAATTTAGACACTGTAACAGGGAAAGTACAACAGTTTTTAGTCAACAAGTTTGGTTGGTTTTACTTATTATCCGCAACAGGATTTTTAATCTTTGCCTTGTTCTTAATTTTTTCGAAATATGGAAATATTGTTCTTGGTAAAGAAGGAGATAAACCAGAATACTCTTATTTAACCTGGTTTGCGATGTTATTTAGTGCAGGTATGGGTATTGGATTGATTTTCTGGGGAGCAGCTGAACCTATTTCTCATTATTACAATCCACCTACTTCCGATCCTGAGACAGCAAACGCAGCCCGTGAAGCATTACGGTATAGCTTTTTCCACTGGGGTCTCCACCCCTGGGGGATTTACGCAATAATTGCTCTTGCAATAGCCTATTTTCAGTTTAGAAAGGAAGCACCAGGTTTAATAAGTTCGATCTTAACCCCATTGTTGGGTGAAGAAAGAACAAGTGGTGGTATTGGAACTTTAGTTGATTTTATCGCTGTTTTTGCCACTATTTTTGGAGTGGCCACTTCCTTAGGATTTGGGGCTAAACAAATCTCAGGTGGAGTAGCCTATATGTTTGATGGATTAGCTGATACGTTTACCCTTCAGCTTATCATCATTTTAATAGTTACCTTCCTGTATATGATTTCAGCTCAAACGGGATTAAATAAAGGGATTAAATATCTAAGTAACACAAACATCGTTCTCGCAATTGGTCTAATGGTCTTTCTTTTGTTCGTAGGGCCGACAAACTTCATTATGGACTTATTTACAACAACACTTGGAAGTTATGTTCAAAACCTTCCTCTAATGAGTTTTAAGTTGAGTCCATTTGAACAAAGCTCTTGGACCCAAGATTGGACCGTATTCTATTGGGCATGGTGGATTGCCTGGGCTCCATTTGTTGGAACATTTATTGCACGTGTATCAAAAGGGCGTACAGTACGAGAGTTCATTCTTGGTGTACTATTAGTTCCAACGATCTTTGGTGGTTTATGGTTCTCTGTTTTCGGAGGAACTGCTATGCACTTAGAATATTTTGAAGGTACAAATATCAATCAATTAGTAAGTGAACATGGTTCTGAAGTAGCTTTATTCAGCGTATTGGAGAACATGCCGTTAGGCGGGATTATGTCATTTATCGCCATATTGCTCATCTCCACATTCTTTATTACATCAGCAGACTCCGCTACATTTGTATTAGGGATGCAAACGACAAACGGAAGCTTACACCCACCTAACCAGGTAAAATTCATTTGGGGACTTGTACAATCTTCTGCAGCAGCTATCCTTATTTGGCAAGGTGGACTAGGAGCTCTCCAAACAGCTTCGATTATAGCCGCTTTCCCATTTACGATGCTTATGATCTTAATGGTTTTCTCTTTACTTAAATCATTCCAAGAAGAGGGAAGAAAATATCCGTTAACACGTCAAAAACGGAAACCAAAAGAAAATGATTAATAAAAAACCTTGATCAATCACTGATTGATCAAGGTTTTTTTAATACACGAGCCATGTAAACAGCCAATGACCGCCATATATCGCAGCAAAACTAATGATCAAATGAGTACATGCCTGCCCTGTAGAAAAAGAGTACTTTCTTAACAACCTCACGAATAACATAAACGAGAGACAGAACAATATAGCTTGAAATGACCAATGATCTTTCTTCGATACATGAATCACAAGTAAATATAGACTCCACAAAACGCCTAAACCATTATACAACAACAAATATTTCATTGTAGCTCTCCTACCTTTATGGACGTGCTTTATTTCATTATATGAACAACATTAAACGAGTATTTTTCATTTTTGTAACATTTCAATAACAAAGCCTGATTTCAAGGTTTTGTTTGATACAATAAGACAAACATAAGATTTAGGTAGGTGGAGCTCTGTATGCACATGAAATGGCTTCCCTTAGCATTTGCTTTAGTATTATTAACTGGCTCATGCTCAGCCCAACAAGCAGGTTCCGTGAATATTTATCAAATGAACCCTTCTAATTATGAGATCCTCTTATTATCCGAAAAAAATAACGAAGAATCAGAAAAGGAATATATTGATGCGATCCTTGAGTTAAAGCTCAAATATCCTGAACAGTTAAGTGACATTTCCTTAACTCAAAAAGGAAACAATACTCAAGATTTTCCTGATATATCTCAATATCCTGCCCTCATTATTCAACAGAATGGTAAAACCATTGCTTCGATTAAAGGAAAGCGGAGTAAGCAGGATATTTTAAAGATATTACAAGAGAATATTTCGTATTAAGCTAAAAAACCAAGGACACACCCTTCCCCCAGGTGTCTCCTTGGTTTTTGATTATAATCACCGCAATGTTTATGTTGAAATGACCTTCTTACTACTTTCCTCACTTCGATCATCAACCTATTAAAAATCCCCTAAGTGGCTTAAAAACACTTAGGGGATTTTTCAATCATTATTAAACAGTGTGAATTGGTTTGCCAAGAGCTACTTCTGCAGCTTCCATTGTAATCTCACCAAGTGAAGGGTGAGCATGGATAGTTAGGGCAAGATCTTCAGCTGTCATACCAGATTCGATTGCAAGACCAACCTCAGCAATCATGTCACTAGCATTTGCACCAGCGATTTGACCACCAAGTACTACACCATCTTCTTTACGAGTAACAAGCTTCAAGAAGCCTTCAGTTTCGTTAAGAGATAGTGCACGACCATTAGCTGCAAATGGGAACTTAGCTGCTTTCACATCGAAACCTGCTTCTTTCGCACTTTCCTCAGTGTGACCAACTGTTGCAAGCTCAGGTTCAGAGAATACAACTGCTGGGATGCCAAGGTAGTCGATTTCAGATGCATGTCCACTGATAGCCTCTGCAGCAATCTTACCTTCATAAGATGCTTTGTGAGCTAGTGGAGGTCCATCAACGATATCACCAATTGCATAGATGTTATCGATGTTTGTACGACATTGCTTATCGATTTGGATAAGACCTTTGTCAGACATTTCAACACCTACTTGCTCAAGACCAAGCTCATCTGTGTTTGGCTTACGCCCCACTGTTACAAGTACGTAGTCAGCATCAATTGTTTGTGATTCACCTTTAGCTTCATACGTTACAGTTACGCCGTCTTCTTTTTCTTCAACACCTTGAGCCATAGCGTTTGTTACAACGTTAACGCCTTTTTTCTTAAGCTTCTTCTTAACAAGCTGACGCATTTGTTTTTCAAAACCTAATAAAATGTCTTCTTGACCTTCAAGGATTGTTACTTCTGTACCGAAGTTCGCGTATGCAGTACCAAGTTCAGTACCGATATAACCGCCACCGATTACAACCATCTTCTCTGGAATTTCACTAAGGTTTAGCGCACCAGTAGAGTTAATTACACGATCAGAGTACTTGAAGTTCGGAAGTTCAATTGGGCGAGAACCTGTTCCGATAATACAGTTGTTGAACGTGTATGTCTGAGAGTTTTTCTCATCCATAACTTTTACAGTGTTTTTGTCTACGAAATATACTTCACCTTTAACGATGTCTACTTTGTTCCCCTTAAGAAGGCTTTCAACACCGCCAGTAAGTTTGTTAACAACTTGGCCTTTCCATTCTTGTGTCTTGGAAAAGTCAATGGATACGTTCTCTGTTTGAATACCCATGTCGTCTGCACCTTGAGCGTGCTCATAACGGTGACCCGCTTGAATTAACGCTTTAGATGGGATACATCCGACGTTAAGGCACACGCCACCAAGGTTCCCTTTGTCGACAATTGTTACGTTTTGACCTTCTTGTGCAGCACGGATTGCAGCTACGTAGCCACCAGGTCCCGCACCAACAACAAGTGTGTCTAGTTCAATTGGAAAATCTCCTACTACCATACGTTACGCCTCCATCATAATTAATTGTGGATCGTTCAGTAAACGTTTAATTTGGTTCATAGCATGTTGAGCTGTTGCACCATCAATTAGACGATGGTCAAAGCTTAGGGAAATTGCAAGAACCGGAGCAACGACAACTTCTCCATCACGCACAACTGGCTTTTCTGCGATACGGCCGATACCAAGGATCGCAACTTCTGGGTGGTTGATAACTGGTGTGAACCACTGTCCACCTGCAGAACCAATGTTTGTGATTGTGCAAGAAGCGCCTTTCATCTCCTCTGAAGTTAGTTTACCATCACGAGCTTTTCCTGCCAATTCATTAATTTCAGAAGAGATATCGAAAATAGACTTACGGTCAGCATCTTTAACAACTGGTACGACTAGACCTTTGTCTGTGTCAGCAGCAATACCGATGTTGTAGTAATGCTTATGAACAATCTCTTGTGTTTCATCATCTAGAGAAGTGTTCAAGATTGGATACTTCTTCAGTGTAGAAACTAATGCACGTACTACGTATGGAAGATACGTTAGCTTGATGTCTTGATCTGCAGCTGCTTGTTTGAACTTCTTACGGTGTGCAACAAGTTCAGTAACGTCAACTTCATCCATAAGTGTTACGTGAGGAGCTGTTTGCTTAGAGTTAGACATTGCTTTAGCAATAGCCTTACGCATACCGCTCATCTTCTCACGAGTCTCAGGGTATTGACCTTGTGGAGCTGCTTGTTGTTGTGTAGCTTCCTCTTGTGCTGGTGTTTCTTCAGCTTGCTGTTCTGTTTGCTCAGCAGCTTGAGTATCACCATTTAGGTAAGCATCGATATCATCTTTTAATACACGGCCATTCTTGCCTGTGCCTGATACCTGATTAATGTTTACGCCATTTTCACGAGCGTATTTACGAACAGATGGCATAGCGATAACAAGCTTGTCATCAGCTTCAGCATCATCCTGTTGCTTAGCAGCAGGCTCTTGCTTCTGATCTGCTTTTTCTTGAGAATCATCTTTAGACTCTTCTTGTTTAGACTCTTCTTGAGATGCTTCTTCTTCTTCGCCTGCATCCTCTTCTTCATCGTTACCTTCGTAACCAGGAGCGTCTAATGTAATAATTGTCGTACCAACTGTCGCAACTTCTCCTTCACCTACATGAAGCTTTTGTACTGTACCTTCTACAGCAGATGGGATTTCTACAACAGCTTTATCGTTTTGTACTTCACAAAGAACGTCGTCTTCTTTTACTTCATCGCCTTCTTTTACAAACCATTTCGCGATTTCACCTTCGTGGATACCTTCACCGATATCCGGCAGCTTAAAATTGTAAGCCACAACAATTACCTCCTATCGTTGGTTGCATTAAAAGTTCATTACTTTGTTGACTTTATCTAAGATGTCATTATGATTTGGTAACCAAACTTCCTCTGCAGAAGAGAATGGGTATACTGTGTCAGGTGCTGCTACACGAAGTACTGGAGCTTCAAGGTGCAGAATTGCACGCTCTTGAATTTCAGATGCAACAGATGCAGCGATTCCAGCTTGCTTTTGAGCTTCTTGAATAACAACCACACGGTTTGTTTTTTCAACTGAGTTGATAATTGTTTCGTAGTCAACTGGACTGATTGTACGTAAGTCAATAACTTCTGCTTGTACACCGTCTTTTTCTAATTGTTCAGCTGCTTTAAGTGCAGAGTGAACCATAGCTCCGTAAGCAACTAGTGTTACGTCACTACCTTCACGTTTTATGTCCGCTTTACCTAAGTCAATTGTGTATTCTTCTTCAGGTACTTCAGCACGGAATGAACGGTAAAGTTTCATGTGCTCTAAGAAAATAACTGGGTCATTTTCACGGATAGACTGAATTAGAAGACCTTTTGCATCATATGGAGTTGATGGAATCACAACGCGAAGTCCTGGCTGTTGCGCCATAAGTCCTTCTAAGGAGTCTGCGTGAAGTTCTGGTGTGTGAACGCCGCCACCGAATGGTGAACGTACAGTGATTGGCATGTTGTACGTATTACCTGTACGGTAACGGATACGAGCCATTTGACCACTAATAGCGTCCATTGTTTCAAATACGAAACCAAAGAATTGAATCTCTGGTACTGGACGGAAGCCTTGTAGAGCTAGACCGATAGACATACCGCCGATACCTGACTCAGCAAGTGGCGTGTCAAATACACGATCTTCTCCAAATTCTTTTTGAAGTCCTTCAGTCGCACGGAAAACACCACCGTTTTGACCTACGTCTTCGCCGAAGATTAGAACATTTTCATCATTTTTAAGCTCTGTTTGCATCGCATTAGTGATGGCTTGGATCATTGTCATTTGTGCCATGGTCTACTTCGACTCCTTTTCTTTGTATTCTTCCATTTGCTCCTGTAGGTTCTGTGGAAGTTCCTCATGCATGATGGAGATTAAGTCTGTAACTTTTTGTTTAGGTTGCTCATCAGCTTTCTTGATTGCAGCCTTAATTTCTTCTTTTGCGTTTTCGATGATTTCGTTTTCTTTCTCTTCAGACCAAAGGCCTTTACCTTCTAGGAATTTACGGAAACGGCTAAGTGGGTCTTTCTTTTCCCATTCGTTTTCGTCTTCTTCTGTACGGTAACGTGTTGGGTCGTCACCAGCCATTGTGTGTGGACCATAACGATACGTTAACGTTTCGATAAGTGTTGGGCCTTCGCCATTGATAGCGCGCTCACGAGCGTCTTGTGTTACTTTATAAACAGCAAGTACGTCCATACCGTCAACTTGTACGCCTTCGATACCAGCTGCAACAGCTTTTTGAGCGATTGTTTCAGCAGCAGACTGCTTTTCTACCGGTACAGAGATTGCATAACGGTTATTCTGAACGAAGAAAATTGCAGGAGCGTTGAATGCACCAGCAAAGTTAATACCTTCGTAGAAGTCACCTTGAGAAGCACCGCCGTCGCCTGTGTATGTTACAGCAACGTTTTTCTTACCGCGCTTTTTAAGTCCAAGTGCTACACCAGCTGTTTGAGTGATTTGCGCACCGATGATGATTTGTGGTGGTACAGCTTGTGTTTCACCCATTTGGTTACCATGGAAGTGTCCACGGGAGAATAAGAATGCTTGGTATAGTGGAAGACCATGCCAAATAAGCTGTGGTACATCACGATATCCTGGTAGTAAGAAGTCCTCTTTTTCCATTGCAAAATGACTTCCTAATTGAGAAGCTTCCTGACCTGCTGTTGGTGCATAGAAGCCTAAACGACCTTGACGGTTCAATGCGATTGAACGCTGGTCTAAAATACGCGTATATACCATACGACGCATAAGTTCTTGTAGGTCTTCGTCTGAAAGATCTGGCATAGCATCTTCATTCACGACTTCGCCGTCTTCATTCAAGATTTGAAACGTTTCAAACTGTTCTTCAACATTTTCTAATGTTCGTTTCAAAATTCTTCACCTCTTCCTTTCTTCCATCCTAAATTTAAATTAACCTTTATTAGCTTTCCCAAAAGCTTTAAAAATGTGTACCGGAATTTGCTCTTGTTGTGTTTACCCTTAAAAAAGGGATTATAATCGTTCTGATAGCTCTGATTTATGGATCTGTTTCATACGATCGGCAAAAAATAATGGTACAACTTACGATCATTTAGTAGTTTAGCTTATTTAAAAGCAATTCGTCAAACACTTTGTACACTAGCATTATTATTTTCTTTTCCCTTCAAGTTAAATCATTCATCCACATAACATACAAAAACTGTATCAATGCTTTAGTAGAACTGTAATAATAATTACTCAATAAAATAAAAAAGCTGCCCTAAAGGACAGCTTTTAGTCGTTTTGATCTTCTTTTTGATTCTCTGTTTCATCTTTTTGATTCTGTTCATCATACTCAACATTTAATTCAGCCGCTTCATAAAATGCTCTCTTCAAATCATTGTACTCTTTTGTGTACTTATTAAATGTTGTGTTCGCTTTAATCACTTTTTCATAGCTTTTGTTAATCTTATCAATTTGTGCTTTTAGTTTCTCTTCTGTCAATTCTTTATCTTGTAACATCTGATACAACTCTTTGTCTAGTTTCATAGCATCTTGATAAGCATTATATAGGTCCTGATAAGCTTGGTAACGTTTATCAAAAACTTCTATCATTTTTTCTGCTTTCTTTTTAGCTTCTTCATTTTCAAGATCTTCAGTAAGTGGCTTAATCTTATCGAATTCTGTTTTGGCAGATTCAATGCTTTCTTTTTCAACTTCTAGCTTTTGTTTACGTTGTTCAATTAAGTCTAGCGCCTCATTTGATAACTCTTTGATTTTTTCAAAGTCTTTCATTCCTAAATCAATGATTTGATCATAAAGCTTTTTCTCTTCTTGTTCTAACTGTACTAATGGATCCTGTTGGTCTTTGAAAGCATCTTCAAGTGTAACGGCTTTTTCTAAATGATCGTACATTTTTTCAGCAGCGGTTGGCCCATTGTTACATGCCGCAAGGAGTAACGTTGATGCAAGAATGACTACTAAAATTTTCCCTAAGCGCAATGTCTATTTCCTCCTTATGGTTATTCCACCATTATTAATCATTATTTATGTTCATTAGTATAACATATCAAAGCCCATGGCACGTGTCTTTTTGTATTGTTTGATATGTCTGTCCAGATGTAAATAATTTCTTTACTTGTCATAATCTCACTATTGTCTGTTTACAATCTATTTATATCACGAAAAATTACCATTTAGAATCATTTCTTCACATTTGTGATATATTCCCTAAACCAACCCGTTTGTGTTAAACTATTGATTATGATTTAATAAGAAATTTTACCAAATACCTATCATATATATTAGAAAAGGTATAGATGTAATGAGATAAGAAAGGATTGTGTAAATATGATTACCATGGATGATGTCGTTCGTGAAGGTCACCCGGTTTTACGTGAAGTAGCCGATGAAGTTCCACTCCCCCTTAGTAAGGAAGATCGCGACACATTAGAGCAAATGCTTCAATACTTAGAAAACTCCCAAGATGATGAAATGGCTGAAAAATACAACCTTAGACCAGGAGTTGGATTAGCAGCCCCGCAAATTAATATTTCAAAACGTATGCTTGCTGTACATTTTTCCGACTTTAATGACAAGTTTTACAGCTATGGTCTAGTTAATCCAAGAATCGTAAGTCACTCCATTGAAAAAACATACTTAACTTCAGGAGAAGGTTGCTTATCTGTTGATCGTGATGTTCCTGGTTATGTTCCTCGTTATGCACGTATCACTGTAAAAGCAACCGATCTAGAAGGCAACGAAGTGAAACTACGTCTTAAAGGATTTGCAGCCATTGTATTACAACATGAAATTGATCATTTGAACGGCATTATGTTTTATGATCATATTAATGTAGATAACCCATTTCAGGAACCGGAAAACGCAAAACCAGCTGATCAATAAAAGAAAAGTAACAGAAACGTATGAACTTTCTCTAGTTCATACGTTTTTTAAGAACAAAAGCTCAAGCGCCCGTTTAGTAGCGAAGGGACTGGACTGAGCCCGTAGTGAGAATAACCAAACTTGCTGATTAGCAAGCCGAAAGGCGCAGATAGAAGCTTAGTTGCCGTGGTACTTTTACCTAGAAATTTTAACTACGTCGAGTTCCTTCATTGTTAAAATTTCATGTCACAAACGTATTAAGGAAACACAAATTGTGAGATAATTTGATGTTAACTTATCGAACGGAGGAGCTTGATGTGGCCACGCTCTCATAAATGAGTTATACGCAAGCCACGAATATTATAATCTTCTAGATATAAAAAAAGAAGCCTAAAATTAGGCTCCTTTTTCACATATTATTTGTCTAATAATCCTACCATTCTAAAACCATGAGAAAGACCATCTTCACTAACATCCTTTGTCACATGGTTTGCAAGCTTTTTCACTTCATCAGAAGCATTCCCCATCGCAATACCATTTGCAACATACTGTAGCATTTCACGGTCGTTTAAGCCATCTCCAAATGCATACGTATGTTCATGAGGGATTCCAACGCGTTCAATAAACTTTTGGATTCCGATTGCTTTCGATCCTCCCATAGGAAGTACATCCATTGAATAATCGTGCCAGCGTAAGAAGTGCATTGTATCATAGGATTTGTGATACTGCTCTTCCTCATGACTCTCACAAAATAAAAGCGCCTGGTAAATGGGGTTCTCTTTATAAAAGTTGGAATCGATCTCAGGGTGATCAAACTTTAAGCTACCTAGACTCTTACGAATATGAGTATAATCTTTTTCTGTTGCTCTCATCCCTTTATTATTTAAGAAAACCATAGGATGACCTATTCCCTGAGCCTTATTAAATAGATGATCTAAATCATCTTTAGATAAAGGATTTTCATATACCACTTCATCTTCAAATACGACATATTGTCCATTAAAACTAATATAAGAGTGTATATCTAACTCTTTACGTAAATCTTCAAACATAAAAGGCGCACGCCCTGTTGCAATCGCAACGTGTACACCATTGTCTTTTAATTTTTGTATGGATTCTCTTGATGCTTGAGGAACTTCTTTTTCATGATCTAGTATGGTTCCATCAATATCAAGAAACACTATAGGATTTGTCATGTTGTATGCCTCGCTTTCTCTTTTTCTTCTCCCCTGATAAATAGACACCTAAAAATACAAATAGGAGTCCAACCAACATATTCATTGTTATGGTTTCTTGTAGAAATATAGCTCCCCATAGTATAGCTGTAATAGGTACTAAATAGGTTACAGTCATAGCAAATTCGGCTGTACCTTCTTGGATTAAAAAATACAACAAGAAGATTGCAATACCTGAACCAAATGCTCCTAAGCCAATAAAAGACCCAAATACTTCTGGAGCTAGAATGGCAGACCAATTCATTGTACCACGAACCATGGCAAAGAAAAGGCTATAAAATGATGCAAATGTTAATGTAACTGCTGCTAGCGCAACAGAAGAAACATGAGTTAATTTTTTCTTTGTAAATTGAGAGGAGAAACCGTAGCAAACCGTTGCAACTAACATGGTCCCTACTCCAATAAAGGTACTAGAAGTAAATTGATTTCCACTTACATCTGACAAAATAAATATACCAATAAATCCAATTAGGATACCTATCCACTGCATGCCTTTCAAGCGACGTGAGAAAAATAGCAAACCTATAATAGCTGTAAAAATTGGTGTAGTTGCATTGAGTACAGATGCCAGGCTGGATGAGATGACGGTTTCACTTAAAGCAATCATCCCCCAAGGAATTGCATTATTCGTCAATCCTATTAAAGCAAGTTTTCCCCAAGGTAACGAAGATAACTGAACTTTTTCCTTCCAAAGATAGATCCCCCATAAAACTACCGCCCCAAATAGGCACCTCCAAAAGACAACTTCCCATACAGATAAGGAGTCAACCAGAATTTTAATAAATAAAAAGGAAGTTCCCCATATGCAAGATAAAGCAATTAAACCACTATATAGTTTCTTCACAATGCTATCTCCCTTCTACCTCTTTATATACTGTAAAGTGAACATATTTATTTACGCAATAACTTTTAGAAATTATTTCAACTTCTATTCTGAATGCATCCATATAATAGTGGGCAAAATATATAAAAATAGCTTCTCTTTCTATACAACATGAAAAAAATATAAATTCTCTTATACCTATCTATTCATTTCTTGCTCAAAAGATACTATACTAGAGATAAGAGGGAAATGGTCGGCAGTTCGTTTTTTATAGCTTTTCTTCGTATAAGGGAAGGAGATGTTTGACATAATGTTAAAACGTTTGAAGAAAAAGCTTAAAAATCGTTGGAAAGATATCTTGAGTCGAAAATCGTATGCATAAATTTGGTTAACATCGTTTGAACATACCTTCTCTTGGATAAGTAAGAAGTATTATTACCATACTAAACAAAAACGTGCTATTATTGGATGCAGGACAAGAATACGGAAATTATTAGCAAGTTAGGAGAGATCTACCCATGATATTTAAAGTACTTTATCAGGAGAGGTCAGAAGAAGTACCTGTTCGTGAACGGACAACAAGTTTATATATCGAAGCCGAAACAGAACGTGAAGTTCGTAAAAAATTAGCCGATCGCAAGTTAAACATTGAGTATATCCAAGCCTTAGATGAAGATCATCTAAAATACGAAAAACAATCTGAAGATTTCCAAGTGGAGAGTATCTAACAGATGAAATTCGTAAAAAATGATCAGACTGCTGTATTTGCACTCGGCGGTCTAGGGGAAATCGGAAAAAATACGTACGGTGTGCAATTCCAGGATGAAATCATCCTTATCGATGCCGGTATTAAGTTCCCAGAAGATGAATTACTGGGAATCGATTACGTAATTCCAGATTACACCTATTTAGTGCAAAACCAAGATAAAATTAAAGGCTTATTTATTACTCATGGACACGAAGACCACATTGGCGGAATTCCTTATCTTTTAAGAGAGATGAACATTCCGATTTATGGTGGAAAATTAGCGATCGGACTTATTCGAAATAAACTGGAAGAGCACGGCCTTTTACGAAATGCAAAACTTCATTCCATTGAAGAGGATGAAGTGGTGAAATTCCGTAAAACATCTGTGACTTTCTTCCGTACAACACACAGTATTCCTGACTCCTTCGGTATCGTTGTAAAAACCCCTCCAGGAAACGTAGTTCATACTGGAGATTTCAAATTTGATTTCACGCCTGTTGGAGAACCAGCAAACCTTCAAAAGATGGCTGAAATTGGTAAAGAAGGCGTGCTATGCCTCCTTTCAGATAGTACAAACAGTGAAATACCTGAGTTTACGATGTCTGAACGACGCGTAGGCGAAAGTATTAATGACATTTTCGGCAAAGTTAAAGGACGCGTTATCTTTGCTACATTTGCATCAAACATCCATAGGCTTCAACAAGTCGTAGAAGCCTCGGTGCAACATGGTCGAAAAGTAGCCGTTTTTGGACGTAGTATGGAAGCATCTATTAATATTGGTTTGGAGCTCGGTTATATCAACGCTCCAAAAGATACGTTTATTGATCATTCTCAAATTAACCGTTTACCAAGTCATGAAGTAACCATTTTATGTACTGGGTCTCAAGGAGAGCCTATGGCTGCCCTATCCCGTATTGCAAATGGTACTCACCGTCAAATTCAGATTATTCCTGGTGATACGGTTGTATTCTCATCTTCCCCAATTCCGGGTAATACAGTGAGCGTAAGTCGAGTGATCAACATGCTTTATCGTGCTGGCGCAGAAGTGATTCACGGATCTCTAAATGATATCCACACATCTGGTCACGGTGGTCAGCAGGAGCAGAAGCTGATGCTTCGCTTAATCCAACCGAAGTACTTTATGCCAATACACGGTGAATACCGTATGTTAAAAATGCATACCCATTTAGCTCAAGATATTGAAATGGATCCAAGTAACTGCTTTATCATGGATAACGGTGACGTTCTAGCCCTCGGTAAAGATAATGCAATGATCGCTGGTAAAATACCTTCTGGCTCTGTTTATGTAGACGGAAGTGGAGTCGGTGACATTGGAAACATTGTTTTAAGAGATCGTCGCATTCTTTCCGAAGAAGGCCTTGTAATGGTTGTTGTTAGCATCAACATGAAAGAGTTCAAAATTGCTGCCGGACCAGACATCATTTCCCGTGGGTTCGTTTATATGCGCGAATCAGAAGACCTGATCAACGAAGCACAAAAAATTGTGGCAAAACATTTAGACAAAGTCATGGAACGCCGCACAACTCAATGGTCTGAGATTAAAAATGAGATCACAGATACCATTGCTCCTTTCCTTTATGAAAAAACAAAGCGCAAACCAATGATTCTGCCAATCATTATGGAAGTGTAAGATTACGTTCTCCTTCCTATACAAAAATCCCATGTCATAACGACATGGGATTTTTATTATGCTCTATTATTAGAACAGTCACTTTTAGTTGTTCATATACGTACTTATCAAGAAGAGGTGCTTGATCTTTATTCCATAAACAAAACGCCTAGCCCTAAAAAGAGCTAAGCGTTACGAGTTTAATCATCATCTTCAACGACTAAATGCTTCTCAAATCGAGAAATGTCTTTGTCCTCACCAATAATGATTAGAATGTCACCTTCTACTATAGTTTCTGTTGCCATTGGGGAGACATTGATTTCTCTGTCACGCTTTATGGCTACAACGTTACAGCCATAACGAGCGCGGATATCCAAGTCCACTAATGTTTTACCGATCATCTTCTCCCCTGCTTTCACCTCAACCACAGAGTGATCATCAGAAAGCTCTAAGTAATCCAATACGTTGTTCGAAATGATATTGTGAGCAATTCGTTTACCCATATCTCGCTCAGGGTGAACAACTTGGTCAGCTCCGATTTTATTTAATACTTTTTCATGATAATCGTTTTGTGCCTTAACCGTGATTTTCTTAATACCAAGTTCTTTAAGCATAAGCGTGCTTAGAATACTCGCTTGAATGTTATCACCGATGGCAACGATTACGTGATCAATGTTACGTATCCCAAGTTCTTTCAACACACTCTCATCCGTAGAATCTGCAATAACGGCGTGTGAAGCAATATCTTTATATTCATTTACTTTATCTTCATCAACATCGATGGCTAGTACTTCCATACCTTCACGACTCAATTCTTTACAAATCGATCCACCAAAACGGCCTAGCCCAATAACGGCATATTCTTTCTTCATACCACTATCCCCCATCATTCTCGATTACTTTCATAAGTCTATCATATACAAAAAGAAAAAGGAAACCTGGGCAAAAGAACCCAAAGTTTCCTTCTGTCATTTATTTCTTACCTTTTACATAATCCGCATCAAACAGGAACATACGCATGAGAAGGATCAGTGATGGAATTAACAAGAATAGTCCTGCGATAAAGGCAATAACTAATGCCAAGCCCATTGTATCGTTCACAACACTGCTCTCAATTGTAATGAATGGATCTAGCAAGTACGGTAGATGTCCTGCTCCATATCCAAAGAAGGCAAAGAAGAACTGGAACATCACCATAATAAAGGCTAAACCAAAACGCTTCTGTTGATAAATGAAGAATATAGCTCCTAAGAAAAACGCTACCGACAAGCCAAACATCCACCATAAATCAAGCATATTTTCGAAATGACGTTGATTATGCTGACTCATAGCAATGAACGTTGTTAACGAAGCTATGATCGTCGGTGAACTCCAGAACAATGTATACTTCCTCATTAATTCTAAGGCTGGCTTATCATTTGCACGATTTGCGTAAAACGTTAAAAATGCAGCTGAGATAAATAACACTGAAACGATCGCCAGGAATACTACACTCCAAGAATAAGGGCTTGTAAGAAGCTCTTGGGTTAACAAACGAACCTGTCCATTCGATTCTTCAATAAAGCCTCCCTCAGAAATGGTGAGGGCTGTTGAAAGTGAAGCTGGAATTAACAACCCTGTTGCACCATACAAAAACATATAGGTTGAACTTTTTTTCGATCCATAGTTTTCGAATGCATAGAAGGAACCACGGATCGCCAGTAGCACGATGGCTATACTACCTGGTATCAGTAGCGTTTGACCATAATAATACGCAGCATCCGGAAAGAACCCAACTAAACCTACGAAGAAAAATACGAAAAACACGTTGGTTACTTCCCATACAGGTGATAGATACCTAGAGATTAGCTTATTGATGATATGATCCTGCTTGGTGATTTTAGCATAGTAAGCAAAGAAGCCTGCGCCAAAATCAATCGACGCTACAATTAAATAACCATAAAGAAAAATCCATAGTACGGTTATTCCGATCAATTCATAACTCATTCATCATCACCTCTATTCGAGATGTTCGGATAACGTTGTTCAAGCTCTAACTCTACTGGATTATGACGGAATAACTTACGTAGAACAGTCACACAAAATACGCCTAGTAAAATATATAGCCCTAGAAACAATAGGAACATCCAGTCCACATGAGGAGATGTGGTTGCCCCTTCTGCTACTTTCATATAACCTCTTAGGATCCATGGTTGACGACCAACTTCCGCAAAGATCCAACCAAATTCAATCGCAAGCATGGCAAAAGGTCCATTGAGAACGATTAACCACAGTAACCATTTATTATTTTCATTCCACCTTTTCAACTTGGAAAGTACAATATATAGGAACGACACACCCATAGTATACATTCCAAGCATAACCATAAGATCAAACATATAGTGGATCCATAATGGCGGTGTTACATCTTCCTCAATTTTATCTAAGCCCTTCACCTCACTATCAAATGATCCATGCGCAAGAAAGCTTAATGCATTTGGTATGCGAATGGCATTTTCTACTTCATTCTCTTCATTCAATGTTCCAAAGAGGATAAGGTCTGCTCCCTTTTCTGTTTCAAAGTGCCATTCAGCAGCAGCTAGTTTTTCAGGTTGTTCTTTAGCAAGGAATTTTGCTGATAAGTCCCCTGCTACTGCAGTAGTAATAGCAAAGATGAACGTAGCCATCATCGTTAGTTTTAAAGCTTTCTTATGATAAGGTGTTGCTTTTTTCTTTATAATATAAAAAGCTGTGATCGCTGCTAGAATGGCAGCTGAAGTTAAATAACTTGATGAAATTACATGGAACACTTTTGTTGGCGTCGCAGGGTTAAACATAGCAGCAAGTGGATCAATTGATGTGATCGTTCGCCCCTCTAGTTCAAAACCTTGTGGTGTATTCATAAATGCATTTACTGTTGTGATGAAAAAGGCAGACATGCTTGACCCAATAATAATAGGAATCGATAGTAACCAGTGATAAATTGGGTTTTTAAATCGGTCCCAAGTATATAAATAAGCGCCTAAGAAGATCGCTTCAAAGAAAAACGCGAATGTTTCTAAAAATAAAGGTAAACTGATCACATTTCCTGCGACCTGCATAAAGCTTGGCCATAATAAGGATAATTGCAGACCAATTGCTGTACCCGTTACAACACCTACAGCAACAGTAATGACAAATCCTCTAGTCCAGCGTCGAGCTAGCAAGGTGTAGTGGGCATCTTTCTTTTTGATTCCAATGAATTCTGCTATGGATACCATAACTGGAATTCCTACACCGACTGTAGCGAAAATTATGTGAAATGCCAGCGTTAATGAGGTCAACATTCGACTCATTATGACACTATCCAATCCCATCATACCCGCAACCCCCTTCAATTTTTATCTAGTTAAATTCATTTCATATCTGATTGTTCATTCTTTCTCCTATATCCACTATGAGTACAGTATAAACGCTGTGATTTGTTTTGTGTTCCGAAGATCATGACACTTTTGTGACATACTTCACAAACTTTTTCTGTACTTCGAGTATACGAACCTATGAATCTTTGAACAAGCCTTTTGTACTTTCAATTATTAACAAAATTTTTATGTAAGGGTTTTCATTGTTAATCGATACTGGTATAGTAGGGATTAAGAAATGTTCACAATTTTGTCACAAACATTAAGGAGTGTTTGATATGGATGTATTGATGGTTTATGCGCTTTTTGCAACATTCACCCCACTATTTCTATGGATTGAATACCGAAAAATGGCGATCATTCAACTGCCACTTATCGTAGGAATGTGGAGCTTTTTGATTATTGAAATCGGAGCCTTAACTGTGCACCCAATCATATACGGACTATCACTCTCCCTACTTGTCATAAACATTCTTTATGCACATGCAGGTCTGGTTGTTGGTTTAGTCAATGATTCAAAAATGCGTGGAAAATTAGATGATATGTCTAAAGCTGTTAGTCGAACTTCATAAACATAATTAAGTTGGTAACCGAGCTAAAGCAGTCTCGGTTATTTTTATTATGGAGATATCAGGATTATGATTGTGATGAATTATTGCCTTTTATAATCAACACACTGCCAATGAAGAGAGTATGTTTTTATTCCTTTATATGGCAGTTATGTGGAATAACTGTTTTAGTGAGAGAGGCGGTTCCGTTGCTATTGTGGAGTACGGTGGGCTTGGGAACGGGTTGCTTTCCCCGGACGAACGATCGAGCCTCCTCATCCGCTACGCTTCTTGCGGGGTCTCGCTCGCCCGTTTTCCCGGAGGAGTCAACCCGTTCCCAAGCCCACCTTAGCCGAATGGTGATTAACGGAACCGCAGCGATAATGTGAGGAAATGCTTGCGGACAATTGTTCCGTTATTTGACCTTAAAATGACTTTCTTACGGACATTTATTCCGTTATTTGCATCAAATCACATTGAAAAAGCCCAATTTGTCATAAATAAGGTACCATATGTCCGTAACGACTCTCGAAATGCCTTAAAAGTTCAAAATAACGGAACCGATGTCCGTAACGTTTAGATCTCAAGTAACTAGGGTCCGTTAATCTCCATAAAAGCAAAGGGGTGAGGGAAACGGCAAACTCCCGCGGTAGAAAGGGCAGATGCGACCCCACAGAGAACGTAGTGAACGAGGAGGCTCAGCTGGTCTTCCGCAGGAGTATTGCCGTTTCACTGAACCCCTAACTCTCACAAAAGCAACGGAACCATACGCACATTATCTCGATTCCAAGTCTTCCAGATAAGGTGGCTTTAATGAAATAAATCACACTTTAAAAGAAAAAAAGAGCTTGGAATATTCCAAGCTCTTTTAAACTTACATCATAGAATGCATCATCGCGTTCATAACCCAAATGGATCCAGCTACGATTACAACAGCGATGAAAGCACTGAAATAAATCGTACCTTTTTGTGCTTTTCCTTCTCCTTCTCCAATGTGCATGAACATAAATAATTGTACAGCAGCTTGAAGAAGTGCCAAGGTAACGATTGTCCATACGATAGCTGTTAAAGATAGGCTTGAATATAAAGCTGCCCACACAGCGATTAACGTTAAAACAATCGAAAAAATAAATCCTAAAACGTGATTCCACGGAAATTTATTGTGACTGTTTCCTGCCATATTACATCACCATCCCCATTAAATACACGCCTGTGAAGATAAAGATCCAGACAACATCAAGGAAGTGCCAATATAGGGAAATGATAAAGGCTTTTCTTGTTGTTGTAGTATTTAAACCATGACGTGCAACTTGAATCAAAATCATAATCATCCACCCGATACCAAGTGACACGTGTGCACCGTGCGTCCCTAGTAAAGTAAAGAAACTAGACCAAAATGCACTTGTTTGGATTGTAGCACCCTCATGTACATAGTGGATAAACTCTTCTATCTCAAAGTAAAGAAAGCCTAACCCGAGAAGAAGCGTAAGGCCGAACCAGATCATTAATCCTTTCTTACTTCCTCTTCTCATTTCATGAATTGCAATTCCACACGTGAAACTACTTGTTAAAAGGATAAACGTCTCAATCAAAACACCTTTGATTTCAAATAACTCACCAGGACCTGGTCCATCTGCAAGTCTACCGGTCAGAACAAAATACGTAGCAAATAATGTCGCAAAAAGTGCTACCTCAGCTCCAAGGAAAATCCAGAAACCTAGAATGTTTAATCGACTTTTTTCGGTTTGATATTCTAATGGTTTGTTTGGATCAATTGCTTCTGTGTGTCCCATGTCTTACGCCTCCTCTCTACGAACATTTTCTTCAATTTCTTTTATCTCTTCTACTTCAACATGATAGCCTTCATCAGGATCAAAGGAACGCATAATCATCGTAATGACAACGCCTATAGCACCAGCAATCCCCATCCACATCCATTCAAATACAAGACCGAAACCTGAGATAAATAAAAATGTAGACATAATAACAGGAACTCCTGAGTAGTCAGGCATATGAATTGGTTCAAGCTTGTCTTTCTTAAGATCAAGGTCTTTCTTACCCTCTTGCTTCATACGCCAGAATTCATCTAGTCCACGAACCTCAGGAATTTTTGCAAAGTTGTAGTACGGAACTGGTGAAGGTGTTGCCCATTCTAGGTTACGTGCATCCCATGGATCGCCTGTTGTCAATCTAGGCTCGTAACGAATAGAGTAATAGATATTATAAACTAGAATAACAAAGCCGATTCCCATCATGACGCCACCGACTGAAGCAACTGCGTTCAGTTCGAACCATCCAGATCCTTCTGCGTATGTGTGAACACGACGTGGCATACCTGCGAACCCTAAGAAATACATAGGGAAGAAACATACGTTGAATCCGATCATGAATAACCAAAAACTCCACTTTCCTAATCTCTCATTTAATTTGTGATTAAATAGTTTAGGATACCAGTAATACAATCCTGAGAAACAAGCAAATACCGTTCCAGAGATCAACACATAGTGGAAGTGTGCTACAAGGAAGTAGGTATTGTGATACTGATAGTCAGCTGCTGCCATAGCAAGCATAACCCCTGTTACACCACCGATAACAAAGTTCGGAATAAAGGCTAATGACCAAAGCATGGCTGTGTTAATCTTGATCCGCCCTTTATACATAGTAAAGAGCCAGTTAAAGACTTTAACACCCGTTGGTATGGATATCGCCATTGTTGTAACAGAGAAGAATGAGTTTACACTTGCATCAGCACCCATGGTAAAGAAGTGATGTACCCATACAACGAAACTTAGTGCTGCAATGATAACCATGGAATAAACCATAGCTTTATAACCAAATAGATTTTTTCGTGAAAACGTTGAGATAACCTCTGAGAAAATACCAAAGGCAGGTAGGATAACGATATACACTTCAGGGTGACCCCATAACCAGAACAAGTTCGCCCAAAGCATCGGCATTCCGCCATCCACCATTGTGAAGAAATGTGTTTCAAAAATACGGTCAAGTGTCATAAGCGCTAGCGCTACAGTTAAGACGGGGAATGCGAAAATAATAATAATACATGTAATCGCACTCGACCACGTGAACATCGGCATACGCATCAATGTCATACCAGGTGCACGCATTTTTAAAATCGTAACAAGGAAGTTTATCCCCGTTAATAACGTACCAATTCCGGCCACCTGTAGACCGAGTAAGTAATAGTTTTGCCCTGGTCCAGGACTTAGCTCATTTCCTGCTAGCGGTACGTAAGATGTCCACCCCGCTTCAGGTGAGCCTCCGATAACGAAGGATATATTAAAGAGCATGGCACCCATGAAGAATGTCCAAAAGCTGACGGCATTCAAGAATGGATAAGCAACGTCTCTTGCTCCAATTTGTAAGGGTACAACCACGTTCATAAGGCCAATTAAGAATGGCATAGCCATGAAAATAATCATGATAGTTCCGTGCGTTGTAAAAATTTCATTGTAGTGTGTGGAGTCCAAAAATTCAGCTTCAGGCATGGTTAGCTGTGCACGCATTAAAAGTGCATCAACTCCGCCTCGAAATAGCATAAGTACAGCTGAAAGGATGTACATAATGCCTAATTTTTTATGGTCAACTGTCGTGAGCCATTCTTTCCAGAGCCATCCCCATTTTTTATATTTCGTTAAAACGAAGACAATTCCAATCATGGATAGGATGATAGACACATCAGCTCCATAGATTAACGGATCACCGGTGACAAAAAATTCATCTAGTTTCAATTCTGTCCGCCTCCAATCTTAATGTGAGCTTTCCTCTTCAGGGTCATAGCCCAAGCGTTCTCGAACGTTTACTGTGTATTCCGCATTTTTTGCGTGATCAACATATTGTAAATGCGTTGAAGAGAACGTTTGTCGTTCGACATGACCAGGAAGTAGCATATGATCATATTTATCTTTTGTTAGCTTAGGTGCTTTTTCTAGGGTTTTATCAACCCACTGTTGGAACTCCTCAGGTTTTTGTGCATAAACCTTAAACGTCTGCTCCGTAAAGCCTCTACCTGTGAAGTTTGCATTACGACCATTATATACGCCTGGCTCATCAGCTTGTAAAAATAGTTCAGTACGCATGCCATTCATATTGTATTCCTGTCCACCTAAACGAGGAATCCATAGAGCAGCCATGGAATCAGCTGAAGTAAGTTTAAAAAGAATTGGTCGATCTTCTGGAATATGCAAATAGTTTACCGTCTCTATACCTTGTTCAGGATAACTAAAGAACCATTTCCAATCTGCAGAAGTAGCATGAATGACAAGAGGCTCCTTTTCTTTCGTGCTACTTGGTGGTTCTTCTAATTGATAAATCGTATTTACAGTCGGTACAGCAAGAAGTACAACAATGATGACGGGAACTCCTGTCCAAAGCAATTCTAACCATGTGTTTCCTTCCATCTCTTCTGGTTCATGTGTTTCGTAACCAGGTCGCTCTCTGTAACGAACTACCATGAATGTAAATAGCGCAAATACAACTGCAACAATAAATAACATGAGCGCAATGGACCAGAAAATTAAGTCCTTCTGCGCCTCACCAACCGGACCCTTAGGATCCAAGACAGGCAATGCGCTACACCCACTAAGAAAGACTAGCAAAAAACTTGCTAGCACGAATGCTTTAAAAATTCTCATATGAGGTCACCTACCTAGATGTTAATATTTTTAAGTACAAAGTTCACTGGATTGTTCAGTCAATCACATACCATGTTCTATTGGTCTCGCATGTTTGATCATCATATCAGATCATGTTTTATTGAGACCGATTTCATGAAAATGTGTCAAAAAAACGTCACCAAATTAGAAAACAATGGTGGAATTGGAAGTGAGCTTAGAACCTCTTTTAAGGGGGAAGGTTGGGTTGTTTAGAGGTATATCTCAGATCATTTATGGAAAACAATAAAAAATCCCGCCCCATAATGTGGGACAGGATTGTCATTACATTGCATCGAGCATTTGGAATTGAGTTTTAACTAAGTCAAAGTACTCTCCACGTTGCTCCATTAACTCAGCATGGTTTCCTTGTTCAAGAATCTTACCGTGTTCAAGGACAAAGATATTGTCAGACTCACGAATGGTTGATAGACGGTGAGCGATAATGATCGCTGTGCGTCCTTTTAATAAACGTTGGAGAGCCTCTTGGATCTTCACTTCGGTTTCCGTATCAATGCTTGATGTCGCCTCATCTAAGATTAATATCTTCGGATCGGCTAGTAACGCACGAGCAAAGGATAGAAGCTGACGTTCACCAGCTGATAGAATATTTCCTCGTTCTTCTACCTCTGTTTCGTATCCATTAGCTAGTCGCTGAATGAAGTCATCAGCACCTACGACTTTTGCTGCTTCCATTACTTCTTCATCGCTAGCATCAGGGCGACCAAATCGAATGTTTTCCTTAATAGTACCTGAGAAAATAAATGTATCCTGTAAGACAACACTAATTTGTTGACGTACACTATTTAGTGTTAAGTCTCTTAAATCATGACCATCGATTTTTACAGAACCTTTGGTTGGATCATAGAATCGACTAATTAAATTTGCGATCGTGGATTTACCACTACCTGTATGACCTACTAAAGCTACGGTTTGACCGGCTTTCATTTCTAATGAGATATCATGAAGGGCAATACGTTCTTCATCATAAGCAAACTGAACATGATCAAATTCAATATGGCCTTTCATATCTTGAAGCTTAATGGCGTCTTGACGTTCTTCGACATTTGGCTCTTCATCTAGAAATTCAAAAATACGTTCAGATGCTGCCATTGCCATGAGAAGCTGATTGTACATTTGACCAAGGCGGGAGATTGGCTCCCAGAACATACCTAAGAAAAAGGCAAACGTAACAAATGTACCTAATTCAATCCCGCCATTTTCTGGACCCTGAATAATTAAATAAGCACCAAATGAAATTAAGATCACAGTCCCCACTGCATTACTCATTTCTACAAAAGGACGGAACATTGCACTTTTTTTCGTTGCGTTTCTCCAACTTTCAAAGTTGTCCGTATTTACACCATCAAAGTACTCTGTATTCTCTTTTTCCTGTGAAAAAGATTGCGTAATACGAATACCTTGAATACTTTCATTCAAGTGAGAGTTCAATCGAGATTGCTGAATACGTACCTGCTGCCAGGAACGACGGATCTTCCTACGTAGCTTTGTAGAAATATAAAACATGATTGGTAAGATAACCATGATTGCAAGGGCAAGCTTTGGACTTAACACAAGCAAAATCACAACAATACCGAACAGTGTAACTACATCCATTAATAGGTTGATAATTCCATTTGTAAATAGCTCTTGAAGGGAATTAATATCGTTCATAATTCGAACTAGAATGGAACCAGCTGATTTCGAATCAAAGAATTTATGGGACAAACGTTGGACGTGGGAAAATAAATGTTTTCTTAAGTCATAAATCACATTTTGCCCTAAAACATTTACCCATCTTATTCGCAGAGCGTTCCCTACATAGCTAAATAAGTAGAGAACACCAATAGCTACAACAAGCCAAGTTAGTAAGGTTGTATCCTTTCCTTCAATGGCTACATCAATCGCTACTTTACCAATAAGAATTGGAACTGCTAAGCGGACTGCCGTAGAAACAAGCATAGCTAAAATGGCTAACGGCAATAATCTCTTAGAGTAAGGTTTAAGGTATTGCAACATACGTACCATCTGTTGCCAGTTAAATGGTTTTTCGATGGCTTGGTCTTGAGTATATTTAAACCGTTTTAAATGAGGACTCACTTTTTTCTCTTCTTGTGGACGTTTTGCCAAGTTCTCTCCCCCCTTTATGCGTTCTTAGAAGCTTGCATAATCGCTTCTTTATCTTGGTATTGTATATCGTAAATACGTTGGTATGGCCCTCCATTACTAAGCAGATCATCATGTACACCACGTTCTACAATCTTTCCATCCTCTAAAACAAGGATTTCATCAGCATGTTTAAGTGATGATATTCTATGGGCAATGATAAATGTCGTTCGGCCAACCATTACCTCTCTTAGTGCTTTTTGAATACGTAGTTCTGTTTCCATATCAACTGCTGAGGTTGCGTCATCTAAAACAAGAATACTTGGATCTATTAAAATCGCTCGAGCAATAGCAACACGCTGTTTTTGACCTCCAGAAAGCCCCATACCACGCTCACCTAGCAATGTATCGTAGCCATTTGGCATATCCATAATGAAGTCATGTGCTTGTGCACGTTTTGCGGCATCGATAATATCATCCATAGAAGCTTCAGGATTTCCATATGCAATGTTCTCTTTAATGGTAGTTGAGAACAAGAACGACTCTTGTAAAACAAAACCTATGTTACTTCTAAGCTCTTTTAAGCCATAATGATCAACAGGCTTATTATCAACAAGTACCTCCCCCTCTTGCGGTTCATAGAATCGCGTAATCAACTGCGTAATACTTGTTTTTCCCGAACCTGTTGCACCGATCAAACCAATTGTTTTGCCTGGAGGGGCATCAAAACTAATATCCTTCAAGGCTGAATCATCATCTTCCTCATAGGAAAGGGTTACATTCTTAAACGTTACGTGACCATCCATACGAGCTTTTCGATTCGGTTCTTCAATCTCTTGAATATCTTCTTTAGCTTCTAGAATTTCTAATAAACGCTCTCCCGAAGCTTTCGATTGAGAGAACAAGTTAATAACGAAACCAAAGTTCATAAGAGGTCCAAGAATGTACCATACGAGACTAAAGAATGCCACGAGTTCCCCTGGATTTAACTGCTCAGTGATAACTAAATGACCACCAAATGCTAACAAAGCAACCACACAAATGTTTCCGATAAACTCCATTAAAGGAAAATACTTAGCCCAAATGGTTGCTGTTGTTAAGTAGTTCTGTCGGTAGTCATCGTTTTTATCAACAAATCGGCCGATCTCAAAATCCTCACGAGATAGTGATTTAACCGTGTTCATTCCGCTTATATTCTCTTGTACACGTGTATTTAAGCGGCCAAATGCTTTTCTGATGCCTCGGAATGCTGGGTGTACACGTCGGTCAAACTGAAAAACAACAACGGCCAAGAAAGGCATCGCAGCCATTGTGACCAATGCAAGTGGTACAGAATAATAAAACATAACACTTAAACTAATGAGGATTAATGAAGTGATCCGAATAAATTCCGAGAACCCAAATGATAAGAAGAAACGGAACGCTTCTACATCTGCTGTAAGACGTGACATTAAGTCTCCAGTTCTTGCATTATCATAATAGCGAAACGGGAGACGTTGTAGCTTTTGATATAAACCGTCTCTTAATGTATATACTGATTTAATTCCAAATAAATCACCTAAGTATTGATGTAAATAAGTAGCAATTCCTTTAATTAACATTAACCCAATAAATGCCAATGCTAAATATGGTATTAATTCATAGCGCTCTGGTTCTACAACATCATCAATCGTTTTCTGTAATACGACCGGATAAACAACCGTGATCCCAGTAACTAACAGCAGAAACACTAATGATATGAAGAAATACTTCGTAAATGGTAGATAGTACATCTTCAACTTCTTGAACGTATCCAAAGTGCCCCCTCCTTTTTCTTTGTAATTTTTTTACGTATTTATAAATATATCGAGTTCCGAAATAAATTTCCACCCATTTGCATAAATTTTTTTAAAATTTTAAATGCTTTCTTCAATTTAGGCTGATAGATAGGGATATAACTACATTTATGAAATAAAAACGTACCTTTAGACCTACTCGTGGTATTTGAAATCAAACTTTAAAGGTATTCAAGCATAAAGAAAAGCCCCAGCCTAAAAGACCGGAGCTTCCATCATCACCTTATTTATTGCCTAGTACACGGTTTACGCGTTTCTCAAGCATTTTCATACCGCCGCCACCAGCTTGGAAGTGACGAAGGTTTCCTTCTTCATCAAATACATAGTAAGCTGGAACGTATTGATTTTCGAATGCATCTGTAAGAGCGTGCTTGTTATCAACGAAAATCGGCTGTGTAATACCATGCTCTTCAGCCGTTTCCTTAATCTTATCAAGATCAAGGTCTTTTTCTGAACGAGGCATGTGAACAGCTACAACGTTTAACTCGTCACTATAACGATCTCGGAACTCATTCACATTCGGCATCGCTTCTTTACATAAGCCACAGCTTACAGACCAGAAGTGAATTAATGTTGGTTTGTCACCTAAAAGATCATCTTTAGTCACTTCACCATTTAACCATTCAGTTGCACCTGATAATTCAGGCATTGGTGCTCTTAGCTTCATTTGATCACCCTCCTTAGGTTTGGAGTTTCTGTGTTGTGTGTAGATAGGAAAAAGGTCTAACGCTATGGTTAGACCCTGATGTTGTTTATATTATAGAGTTTCTTGACCCGGCTTCCAGTTTGCTGGGCAAAGTCCGCCAGTTTGTAGTGCTTGTAGTACACGAAGTGTTTCGTCTACGTCACGGCCTACATCATTGTGGTTAATTGTTGCATGCTTTAATTCACCTTCAGGGCTGATGATGAATAGTCCACGAAGTGCAACACCTTCATCCTCAAGAAGCACACCATATTCAGTAGAAACTTTGTGGTTCGTGTCAGCTGCTAATGGATAAGCAAGATCACCTAATCCGTTATCTTCACGAGAAGTGTTGATCCATGCTTTGTGAGTGTGAACGGTATCTGTAGATACGCCAATAACCTCAGCATCAAGATCTTCAAATTCGTCATAACGGTCAGACAATGCAGTGATTTCTGTTGGGCATACGAAAGTGAAGTCCATTGGATAGAAGAATAGGACTGTCCATTTGTCTTCTTTCATAATGTTCTCAAGACTTACTTTTTCGAATTCTTTGTTAGGCATTACAGCATCCATTTCAAAGCGTGGAGCTTGTTTTCCTACTAGACGTTCTGCCATAAGTGATCCCTCCATAATTGAGTAAGTATTTAATAGAGCAATTTTTTGCTCATATAACCAACATTTGGTGTGGTATTAAACACAATAGATATTATAACCAAGCCACTATTAATAGTCAATGTTATATTAAAATTAATGTAATCTGGAGATGAAATCCCCTCACACCAAAGAACACCCTTATTCATGTTTCCCAAAACCTATTTTCATTAAACAATAAAATCAAAGAGATTGAAAATGATATGCTTATGATGATTTTAAGGGTGTACCCACCTCTTCTTTCCTATTAATTGAAATCTGATGTCCAAATAAAGTATAGTAGATTTTATAGAAAAACGAATACTTACATAAGAGACACTGAAAGGAGCTATTACATGGATTTTATGAAAGACGGTGAATTTAATATGGGAGGCCTTTTAGAAGCTGTTATAACAGGTGGACTTAAAATTGGCCTTGTACTGATTGTTTTCTTAATCGTATCTCCTATTGGCAAGAAAATTATTACTTCTTCTATTCAAAAGGCAGGTAAGAAGCAGAAAATTTCCGAAGGACGTTCTAAAACATTAGAAAAATTAAGCATAAATGTTTATTCATACGTTTTAGGCTTTATCCTTATTGCTACAATCTTTGGATTATTAAACATTGACCTAGCACCACTTATTGCAGGTGCAGGAATTATTGGACTTGCGATCGGCTTTGGTGCTCAAGGGCTCGTAAGTGATATCGTAACAGGTTTCTTTCTGTTAATTGAAAAGCAAATTGAAGTAGATGAGTACGTAACGGCTGGTGGTATGAATGGTGTTGTTGAAGAAATTGGATTAAGAACGACTCAAATCCGCAGCTTTGACGGAACATTAAATTTTGTACCGAACCGTCACATCAGCACAGTAAGCAACCACTCTCGAGGAAACATGCGTGCACTTGTTGATATCGGCATAGCTTACGGTGAAAACATTGATGAAGCTATGAAAGTGTTACAACAAGTTTGTGATGAATTTGCTCAAAACGATAACCGCTTCAAGGATGGTCCAAATGTATTAGGTGTACAAACATTAGGCTCTTCTGATGTAGTCCTGCGTGTATTAGGACACACTGAAAACATGCAGCAATGGGCTGTTGAACGTGACCTTCGCAAACGTATGAAAGAAGCACTTGATGCTGCTGGAATTGAAATTCCGTTCCCACATCAGGTTTATATTGAAAAGAAAGAAGACTAAACAAAAAAAGGTTTGAGGGCTTTACCCCTCAAACCTTTTTTATTCCTTCTTCCACACTTTTATCTTTCTGATATAAGAATCTTCCATCTCTTCAACCCTGAATTGATAAGGATCAACCTCGATTTCTGTACCTACTTCGGCATCAATGTCTTGTGTTAAAACCCAACCTGAAATCGTGTCTACTTCATCGTGATCAAGGTTTAAGTTAAAGAAATCATTTACATCTTGAATAGACATTTTACCGTCTAGCAGCCTTGTACCGTCATCAAGTTTCTCCATCGGTAATTCTTCACCTTCATCGAATTCATCTCGTATTTCACCGACAATCTCTTCTAAAATATCCTCTACTGTAGCAATACCAGATGTTCCTCCATACTCATCCGTTAAAATAGCCATATGAATATGTTCTTTTTGCATTTTCAAGAGCAAGTCTTTTAGAGGAACGTTTTCGAAAATTTTTGGAACTGGTCGAATATAATCCCGAATATGGCTTGTATCATCACAGTTATCATAAAACAGTTCTTTCATATGAATAACTCCGACAATATCGTCTTTGTCCTCATTAATAACCGGATATCTTGAATAGCGTTCCGCACGCATTACCTCCATAATATCCGTCATCGAATCATTAACATCAACGACAACCACTTCTGTTCGTGGAATCATAATTTCCTTGGCTGAACGATTATCAAATTCAAAAATACGATCTACATATTTATATTCAGAAGGTGTAATTTCCCCCTGCTGATAGCTTTGTGTCAAGATATAGCGTAATTCCTCTTCAGAGTGAACCTCTTCTTGTTCTTTAGTGGTTTGATAACCAAATAGACGAACAAACATATTAGCAGAACCGTTTAACAACCAAATAAATGGATACATTATGCGGTGAAACCAAATCAATGGTCGAGCTAACATAAGCGAAATGGACTCGGCTTTTTGAATGGCAAATGTTTTTGGTGCTAACTCTCCTAAAACCACATGGAGAAATGTAATGATAAAGAATGAAACAGCAAATGAAATAGTATGGCTTAATGGATCAGGTAAGCCAAATGATTCAAAAACTGGTCTTAGCAACTTATCTACTGTTGGCTCACCTAACCAACCTAGACCTAGGGATGTAATCGTAATTCCTAGTTGGCAGGCAGATAAGTAATTATCAAGATTTTTAATTAGATGTAATACTTGATCAGCTTTCTTGTTCCCGTTTTGTGATAATGATTCTATGCGACTTTTTCTTACTTTGACAATAGCAAATTCACTAGCTACGAAAAAAGCAGTCGCAATGATTAAAACCACGACTAATAAAATTTTTAACGTAATCATACAACCTCTCCCCTAAACCATTAAAACCTTATGTAAAAAGATGAATACAATTAACTGAATGAATAAAAAGAAAGCTGACTCAACTCCATTGAGCCAGCTTAGGGACACTCTATTGTTGTCCACGTGCCTCAACAGCCTGACAAACCTCATCTGCTGTCATTCCATCGGCATTGATAACTGAACCTTGAATAGAAGCATCTGCCATCCCCATAACATCTTTATCCTGACCAGATATTACGCAGCAGTCGCATCCATTTGCGTCGTCTTCATTACGTAAATCTACGCAATCATGACCTTTTGATTGTAGCGCATTTTTTACATCTGTTAATGTTCCTTCAACTCCAATTCGAGCCACAATTCATACCTCCTTCTAATCTCAGGACACAGTCCTTCAACCGTTAGTGTATCCTCTTCCTAGAAGGGTATGCACGACTGTTAGAGCTCACGAATTGTCGATTCAACGACTTGAACACCCACTTCTAAAGCCTCTTCCTTTGGCTGTAATTGACTATGGTGAAGTCCATAAGGAGAATCCACACCGAGCCAGAACATAAAGCCCGGAATATCTCGGAGCATATAGCCGAAGTCTTCACCTGTCATGGCAGGTGGACATTCTACATAGTTAAACCCTCGTTTTTCTACAATCTGCTGAAATGGTTCCATAAACTGCTCATGATTAAATACTTGATAATAGTTCGAACCATAATCAATAGATACGGTACATTCATAGGCCAATTCGATTGCTTTAGCTAATCCTTCAACATTCTGCTTCATACCTGACATTGTTTCGGCTTTAAATGCTCTCATCGTTCCTTCTAAACGAGCATTTTCAGCAATACCATTTTGAACAAAACCTGCTGTCATCTTCCCTACCGTAAGTACAGCTGAATCGAGTGGATCTACTGTACGAGCAACAATGTGTTGGGCCTGTACGTTAAAAGAACTAGCCGCTAACACCATATCTTTTGCTGTATGCGGATAAGCTGCATGTCCACCTTTGCCTTTAAAGTCCATAAAGAGTTCGCTCGTATTTGCGAATAGCAACCCGCTTCGTGAAGCGATCGTTCCAACCGGGTATTCAGGTGCAATATGTAAGGCAAAAATTCGATCAGGCCACCATGCTTTTAACTCCTCACTTTGCAGCATAGGAAGTGCCCCACCAGGGTTCTCCTCAGCAGGTTGGAATATAAATACTACATTGTTACGTGGAGGGTTCTCTGCTATTCGAGTTAGCGCACCAAGTGCAATCGTCATATGAAAATCATGCCCACATGCATGCATCTTCCCTTTGTGTTGAGACTCAAACGAGTAGTTTGTTTCTTCTGTAATAGGAAGAGCATCAATATCTGCACGGTACGCAATTGTTTCTTCGGCATTTTTACCTTTGATTTTAACTAATACCCCGGTTTTCCAAGTTTGAATCTCCATATTTTCATTATTAATACGATGGAGGTATTCAAGAAGATATTGTTGTGTTTTTTTCTCTTGGAAACCAAGCTCAGGAATTTGGTGTAAATCTCTTCGAATGCTTTGCAATTGTTCTAGATTCAACTGATTCACCTCAATTTCTTTATGAAAAAAGCAGGAGCATAGCACTCCTGCTTTAATTCTTTATTGATCTAACTTACGTAGTTCCTGTTTAATCTCTGTTTTACCTTTTGTCTGCTCATCAATTTCTTTGATGACTTTTGCAGGTGTTCCTGCAACTACAGAATTTGGAGGTACATCTTGTGTAACAACAGCTCCTGCAGCAACTACAGAGCCTTTCCCAACTGTTACACCTTCAAGTACAACAACATTAGCTCCGATTACTACTTCGTCTTCTACAACAACTGGCTTAGCGGATGGTGGCTCAATTACGCCAGCTAATACTGTTCCAGCACCAATGTGGCAGTTCTTACCGACAGTAGCACGTCCACCAAGTGCAACGTTCATATCGATCATTGTACCTTCGCCTACAACAGAACCAATGTTAATTGTCGCGCCCATCATGATAACTGCACCATCACCGATTTCAACCTGATCACGGATTGTTGCACCTGGTTCAATACGAGCGTTTACGTTCTTAAGATCAAGAGTTGGAATAGCAGAGTTACGACGGTCATTTTCTACAACATAATCTGCGATTGAATCTTTGTTTTCTTTAAGTAAAGGTTCGATATCCTTCCACTCACCGAATAATACACCTGATTCGTTATGAACGAAATCCTTAACGTCTTCACCAAAGTCAATCGTCTTAAGGTTTTCACCTTTAATATATACTTTCACTGGTGTTGATTTTTTACTGTTTGAAATAAATGAAATAATCTCATTTGCGTCCATCATTTCCATGGGATTGCTCCTCCTTCATATGTAAGACTCTTTTTTACTTTATCAAAGTGAGTTCCCCGTGACAAGAATTCATGCTTTGTCACCTTTAGGTAAAAATATAATTAAGGCAAAAGAGAGAATCGCTAGTAGGAGTAAACCTATATAAACCTGATGTAATCCAATAGTTAATGCATCTTGTAGAGTATGTAACACTTCCTGGGGGAGCGACCCTCTTTTTTTAGCGTCTAAAAGGATATTTGTTGTATCTACTGAAGCTTGATCTTCAAGTCCTCTTTCCTCAATAACAGATTGTATCTTCCCATTCAGAATTCCACCTAGAAGCGCTGCACCAAGTGCACTGCCTAACGTCCGCATAAACATATTTGTGGCTGTTGCAATACCTCTCTGTTTCCAGTCTACCGTGTTTTGAATGGAAACAATAAAAGAAGTTGTTGATAGTCCCATACCTACTCCAATAAAAAATGAACCTATTGCTGCCCAAAAAGGACCTTTTTCTGGAGTTAGCATGAAGAAGAAGATTCCGCCGATAATGAGAGCTAATCCTCCTAAAATAGAAGTCGTTCGAAACCCTATCTTTAATAAAAGTCGCCCTGCAATTGTAGATGAAATCGGCCAGCCAATAGACATCGCGGTCAATGTAAATCCAGCAACTGTCGCTGATTGCTCCATAACCCCTTGGACAAAAGCCGGTAAAAAACTGGATACCCCAATTAAAATCATTCCAGTAGTTAAAGAGGTTATATTGGCAACCGTGATCGATCTATAGGTCCAAATGGAAAAAGGCATCATAGGATCTTTAGCTCTTCGTTCTTGAAAGATAAACATAAGGAAAGCAATGAGTGAGAACATGATTAATAGGAACATGGTATTGGAATTCCATGGAATGGCTACCCCACCCTCAACAAGAATCATCATTAACGAAGATACACTTACGATCAGAAGAAGAGATCCTATGTAATCAATTGATCGTTTTTCTTTTTCAATGTCCTCTTTGAAAAACAACACGATACCAATAATCGCTAAAAAGCCTAAAGGTAGGTTCATCCAGAATACATACTTCCAGTTTAAAACATCGACAAAGAAGCCACCTAGTGCTGGACCTGTTACAGCTGAAATCCCCCAGACACTTGCCAGGTACCCTTGTATTTGAGCTCGTTCTTCTTTTGTATATATATCACCAACAATCGTTGATGCTATAGGCATTAACGCACCAGCACCAATACCTTGAATAAATCTGAATACAATAAGCATTTCCATGGATGTTGAAAAGCCACATAATAATGATCCTGTTAAAAACAAGCTTATTCCCATCAAAAAGATTGGTTTACGACCAAAAATATCTGAAAGCTTCCCAAAAATGAGTACCGTGCTCGCATTCGTTAGTAAATAAGCAGAAAACACCCAGCTATATAATGAAAATCCACCAAGATCTGATGCAATGCTTGGCATTGCAGTTGAAACAATGGTTGCTTCAATAGCAGCAAGAAACATCGCCAGCATAATCGCCGCAAGTACAAGAGGGCGTTTTGAATAAGTCTGACTCTTCTGCTGATGGATAGATTGCTCCATCATATCCCCCCAAACCTAAGAAACTTTTGCACAGAAAAATTGTTGGCTTAATCAATAAGCCAACAATTTATAACGTTCATATTATGATTTTTTTAAGTCTAAATACTGATTTGTTCTTTTTAGGATGGCACGTCTCGTTAAAATGCCATCAAAGTGACCTTCTTCATCGATGACACACACGAAAGGATGATCAATTACAGATCGAAGTCCATCAACAAAAGAATTTCCGCGTTTTAAGTATGGAATTTCAGTATCCATCACTTCTTCAACACATATCGAGGATAATTTGTCTAATTCAAACTGTTCAACTCCGAGTATGTTATCGATAATAATCGTCTTGCTAATAATTCCTTTTAGTTTATATTGAGCATCTAATACAGGCACAGCAGAATACCCGGATTTAACTAGTACTAATAAAGCATGTTCCATTGGGTTGCCACCTTGAACGTGGGCTACTTTTTCGGATGGAATCATAAGGTCTTCTACTGAATACTCATCTAGTTCTTCTCGTTCAATACTTAACATTGTCTTACACTCCTTCTGAAGAACACATGAGGAGTCATTATTGTTTTTTTCATCCCAAAAAACATTGTAACATATTTTCACCTGAAAAAAATGTTATTTGTATCGGCTTATCAAAAAACATTATTCTTTATTGGACTCTTCTTTTTGCACCCAATCTAAATGACTGATTCTCCAGCCTTCTTCTGTTTGAGTAATGGTAACCTTTCTTAGAATTCGTTGAGGTCCCATTAATTCTGTAGGTTCTCTATGGTCTTCCAATAAGACAACTTCATTATCACTTGATTTTTGAACATGAAAACTTGTCCACTCCAAACTCGGAATAATGTAAGGCGAAAAGTCTGTTGATGCTAAACGGAATAATTCCTCATGAATGAGAATATGCTCCATGAATATGGTCATCATTGCTGCTTTTGTGAACACCTTGCGGAAGTCTTTTCGAATCGTTGTGTACTCAACTGATTTATTTGAGTATTTTGCTTGAACGTTGTGAGCTTGTTCCATTAATGATTCCCAATCAGGCTGATCTACTTTTTTAGTTGCTTGTACACTAGGAACCCCCATAAATAAAGCGAAACTTAAAATAACTAACATCATTCTACTCTTCATATATCCCTCCACCTTCTTTTAAACCAAAGAGAGACTCCTTACATAAAAGGAATGGCCTCTCTTCATGATTTTCTTATTTTGCATCTTTGTTGGAATGAACTTCGATGTGAATTGGGATTAAATTGTTTTGGCCACAAGCTGGACAGTAATCTTCTTGTTGTGTAATGAAACAACAATGTAAACAATGATAGTTCATGGTATGCAACTTTCCTTTCTTACCTCATATTCTATCAATATATTTTATGCAACAGAGTGCTAATCGTTCGTAAAATCACACCAAGAAGAGACAAGTATTGCGAGCATTAACACAGTTTTATGCACTCTTTGAAAAGATATGACGAATCTTTAATTGGTATACATCTTTTTTAGACAAAACACGCTCAAATAGACAAGCGATGTATCTTTTTAGGGAAAAAAAGCTGACCTCACACTAAAGTGAGGTCAGCCTTTTTTACATCAATAAGGATTCATTTTCATATATGAAATCGTATCGTATATCTATAAAAATAAAATGATGATCTGATAAAGGAAAACTAAATGTTCGAACCATTTCTCTTGTTTCAATATCTGAATAAAGGTCAGATAAACGCCCTTTATTCCAAATTTTCATTTGCATCATATTCTCTAAAAAGTATGGACGAAACGCCCAGTTTGTACCTAAAATTTCTGGTTCTTTAATCCACTCATCATTTCTTTGTCGAAAGTTAGATGAGATTTGCTTCCCATTACTATCACAAATGTACATACGGAAACTTTCAAAATTAAAGTTAGAAGTAACCTTATCGAGAAAGGAATCAGCACGCTTAGGTCCATCCCAATGAACAAGTAATTCTCTTAAACACTGATCCCATTTCAGAACAAATTCAAGTCGTTTTTCGATTACCCCTTTTTCTCTTCTTATAAAAGAATTCACCTGATCTTTAATGAGAAATTCCTTTTCAAAAGGATCCAAGAAGTGATAAGAAGGTTCTCCTAAGTAGAAGCCTTGATAAAAACGTCCCCCATGTTTCCATGCATAGTAAAGTTGGAAAGAGTCCTCAATATTTTCAAATAATAAGGCTGCACCAATTCTTCTTGCTAGCATAGACAGAGAATAAATAATATCCTGATAACCACTCGAATCGTTATCACGCAAGACTTTGGAGTCAACTTTTAAGATATGAGGTTCTAATTGACGCAGACGATCCAGGTTAGAACTTTTCGCTCCAACATTATCAACAGCAATTTGAATTCCATACGTCTTATAATAAAGTAATAAATGATTCAGAGATTCAAAGTCTTCATCAAAGTCATGTTCTGTTATTTCAAGAACAATTCGATTCAGGGAAAATCCTCTCTCTACAAAGGGTTGAAGGGCTTCAATAAATGTTTCTCCATCTTCAACCATTAGCTCTTTAGCATTTCGATTGATAAATAGAAGCTTTTTGTCATCATGTTTCATGATATCCTCTATTGCAATAGATAAAATGTGTGTATCGACTTCTAGTTTAAATTCATCCGGCACTTGTGAATCCTGAAAAAAGCCTCCAAGACTCTTCCAAACACCCTCATGGTCAATTCGTCCAAGAACTTCATATCCGATTATGTCATGTTTGACCGCTGAAAATACGGGTTGATAGGCAGGTTTAATGTTGCTGAGATTTCCGACGATATCTAATGGATCCATTTACATTCCCCCGTTATGTTCAATCTCTGTTTGGAATCACTTTTTATTATAATAGAGTTGGCATAAAAACTGTAGGATTCATTGCTTTTGCATTCATATTCTTCACAGTCGTTTAAAAATTTTTATAGATATGTTTTGGCTTATTTAACCAAAAAAAGCTATAATGAAGAAAACGGTTAGGAAGAGGTTTTGTCTCTTGGAAACACATACTTTTACGAAAAAAGAAGAAATCGCTAATGCAATTACGCACGGTATTGGTGTTCTGTTAAGTATTGCAGCGCTTGTTCTCCTTGTTGTTTTTGCTAGCTTAGAAGGAAACCCTTGGGAAATTGTAGCTGTCTCCATTTATGGGGCCACTATGATTATTTTATACACTTGTTCTACATTAGTGCATAGCTTTCCGCCAGGTAAATGGAAAGACATCTTTGAAATTTTTGATCATGCAGCCATATATTTGTTTATTGCTGGGACTTACACCCCTATATTATTAGTAAACCTTCGAGGTACATTAGGTTGGACGTTATTTGGAATTGTTTGGGGACTTGCGATTTCAGGGGTTATCTTTAAAATGTTCTTTGTTAAACGCTTCGTTGTGTTATCGACGTTATTTTATGTATTAATGGGATGGATTATCGTTCTTGCATGGGGACCATTAGTGGCAACATTCGCTTTCGGAGGCATTGTTTTACTTGTTGTCGGCGGTTTATTGTATTCCATTGGGGCAATCTTTTATGTTTGGAGAAGCTTCACATTCCACCATGCAGTTTGGCACTTGTTCGTGATAGCCGGTTCCGTTGTACACTTCTTCGCGATTTTTAAATATGTGATTTAATAAAAGATACTTCCAAGCTTAGAGTTTATGCTCTGAGCTTTTTTACTGTGACTGTTCCATTAAAGCCCCCTTATCTGGAAGACTTGGATTCGAGATATAGGTTCGGAGGAGTCCGTTGCTTGTATGAGAGTAAGGGGGTCAGTGAAACGGCAATACTCCTGTGGAAGACCAGCTGAGCCTCCTCGTTCACTCCGTTCTCTGTGGGGTCTCATCTGCCCTTTCTACCACTGGAGTTTGCCGTTTCCTTCCCCCCCTTTGCGTTTATGGAGAATAACGGAAACCTAGTGTGTGAGTTCTAAACCTTACGGACATCTGTTCCGTTATTTTGAACTTTTAAGGCATTTCGAGAGTCGTTACGGACATATGGTACCTTATTTGTGACAGATTGCTCTTTAATAAGGTGATTTGTAGCAATTAGCGGAATGAATGTCCGTAAGCTCTTTAGAAAAACCATTTTAAGGTGAAATAGCGGATCAAATGTCCGTAAGCATTACCTCCTCATATCGCTGCGGTTCCGTTCATCACCATTCGGCTAAGGTGGGCTTGGGAACGGGTTGACTCCTCCGGAATAACGGGCGAGCGAGACCCCGCAAGAAGCGTAGCGTATGAGGAGGCTCGATCGTTCGTCCGGGGAAAGCAACCCGTTCCCAAGCCCACCGCACTCCACAATAGCAACGGAACCGCCTCTCTCACTAAAACAGTTATTCCACATAACTGCCATATAATTGAATAACAATTTTTTCTAAACATTAAAAAAGAAGCGAAACCACAATTGATTTCGCCTCTTCAATATTACAAAATATAACGTCCTTAAAATGGGAAGTTATTTAGATACTGCCCGCCATCAAGTGTGACAACTTCTCCATTCATATAAGAAGCTTTTTCGGATGTTATGAAATAAGCTAGTTCAGCAATTTCTTCAGGCTTACCCAACCTCTTCAAAGGAACTGAGTTTAACGTACGCTTAGCTGCTTCTTCAGATTCAAACAACTTATCTGCACCGCCTGTACGCTCAATTGGTCCTGGAGCGATTGCATTGGTACGGATTTGGTATTTATGGCCCCACTCAACCGCCAATGTACGAGTCATAGATAGAACACCAGCTTTAGCAGCAGCGGAATGCATAACACCAGCGCCAGCATCCCAAGCATATGTAGCTACCATATTTAAGATCGTTCCTTTGATTCCTTCTTTAATCCAATAGTTCCCCACTTCACGACTACAGTAAAATGTTCCATTTAACACAATATCAATAACAGAATTCCAACCGTTTATAGACATTTTCTCAGCTGGGCAAATAAAATTACCTGCTGCATTATTAATCAAATGATGAATTGCTCCGAAATGATCTACAGTTTCCCGCACCATTCTTTCAACATCTTCAGGCTCACGAACATCCATAACAATCGTATGTAAATTGTCCAGCTTGTCACCTGCAATTTCCTTTTTCGTTTCTGCCAACCGCTCTTCGTTTCGCCCAGTAATAACAACCTTACAATCTTCTTGAACAAATTTTTGGGCCATGTATTTCCCCATTCCACTAGACCCACCTGTAACAATCACTACTTGATCTTTCATGTTATACTCCTCCTTTTTTAATAATGTTCTTGATTTGTAATAGAAAACCCTTTCATAGAATAGAAATTTTCATTTTTGTTTCAAGTAGTCATATAGTCTTTTAAAAGGAAAATTCCGTGCTATAATGCTATTACATGAAATCTTTAGAATAGATTCATAGATTAATACTAGCTCTAGAAATACAACTTTTAAAGGCGTGGACCTAATGAAACCAATGAGTCGCAGAAAATTTATAAAACGGATATTCGGCAGCTTGCTTAGTCTCTTTGGTATAAGTGGTGGGACATATTACTATGCTAAACATATTGAGCCTTCCATGCTTACTGTGAATGAAGAAACCATTTCTTCATCTAAGATTCCGTCATCTTTTACAAATGTGAAGGTATTACAGTTCAGTGATACACACTTAGGATTTCACTATGACATAGATCAGTTTCGAGCATTAGTAAATCGGATTAAAGAAGAGCAAGCTGATCTTATATTATTTACTGGTGATTTAGTTGATGCACCAGATCAAGTTTCAAATCGTATTTTAGAACAGGCCGCAAATCTACTACAAACAATTGAAGCTCCTTTAGGGAAGTATTGGATATACGGAAACCATGACCATGGTGGGTATGGAACAGAAAAGATCGCAAGTGTTATGAAGCTTGGTGGCTTTACCCTGCTACAAAATCAACATGCTACGATTCAAATAGATGGAGACTCCATTGTTCTAGCAGGGCTTGACGATGCAATGTTAGGGAAGCCAAATATAGAAGAAACACTAAGAGATAGCTCTTCAGAACTCTTTACACTTCTAATGTGTCATGAACCTGACTACGCTACTAAGGTTGCTCCTTACCCAGTTGACGTTCAGCTTTCTGGTCATAGTCATGGAGGGCAAATACAAATTCCTTTCTTCGGATATGTCATTACTCCTCCTATGGCCCAACAATTTGTAGAAGGTTGGCATGAAATTGGCCCTACTCCCCTCTCCCTATATATCAGTCGGGGAATCGGAACCACTCGTTTACCGTACAGGTTTTTATGCAAACCAGAATTTACAATTCATACACTAAAGTCACCAAATTCATGAGTCAGGCTATTTAGCTTGACTCTTTTTATGTATAAAAACTTAGCAAAAACAAGCTCATTTCGGCACACGTTCTCATAACATGTTATAGAAGCCTATTTGTAAAGGAGTGTTATCATGTATTACTACCCAGTGTACACATCTCAAACTGATCGAAATCAAGATTTTCAACACCATGACGATCAACGTTTTGCAGGTCCATTTTTACCCTTTTTAACAGGTCTAGTGGTAGGTCCGTTACTTTACGGTGCTTTTCGACCTTACTATTACCCATATCCACCATATCCTTACTATCCGCCGTACTATCAACCGTATTACCAACAACCGAGTCCGTATTATCAAGAGAATATCTACTATGTAAACCCAAGCAACCAGGAACAGCTTAACTATCCATATGGAAGTCAAAGTGGTTATAACCAGTAATGAAAACACCCTAAAGCATATAGGGCTTTGGGGTGTTTATTCACGTTTTGTTCATAGCTTTTCTATAAGCTTGCATGATAAAATACAGTTTAGGAATGGCATTACATAAAATCGGAGGAAATAAGCATGAAAAAACGTGTATTACTACTAGGCTTTGCTATGATTATAGGTGTTCTAAGTGCTTGTGCTGATCAACCTCAGACGTCAGAAGAACCTAAAACATATGAAGGTGATTTTTCTTACGATATTCAAGACTTTGAATATAAAAACCAAGACGGAGAGATGGTCTCATCAGAAGATTTAAAGGGGAAGTTTTGGGTTGCAGATTTCATTTTCACCAACTGTACATCAGCATGCCCTCCTATGACAGCAAACATGTCAAAATTACAATCTGAACTTAAAAAAGCAGGTTTAAACGATAAAGTGCGACTTGTTTCATTTACGATGGATCCAAACCACGATTCTCCAAAGGTTTTAAAAGATTACGCACAGAAGTTTGATGCTGAATTTACAAACTGGGATTTATTAACAGGGTATAGCCAAGAAGAAATTAAAAAGCTTTCTATTGAATCATTTAAGGCATTTCTAAAACGGACAGAAGTTCAAGACCCTGCTGAAGGACAGCCTGATTATAACTACGTCCATTCATCCAGCTTGTATATCGTTTCACCTAATGGAAAAGCAATTAAAAAGTATAACGGGAATACAATGGATCCAAGTGTTGTAGAAAATATGGTAAAAGATCTTAAAGAATATATTAAGTAACCTAGTTAATGAGCGTCTTCAGAAGATAGACGCTCATTTCTTTCTGATGGTTGCTTTTTTCCAGAACCTTTTGTACGATGAAATCAACACATAGTGAAAGACAAACCATAAAAGGAGGAAGTTTTTTGAAGGAATCAACCCCTAAAGTGTCTGTAGAGAATATTGCACAAGCATTGTATGTCGTAAATCGCCATGCAAAGACTGCTCCAGACCCAAGACACTTATATACCTTAAAGAAGAAAGCCATCCAACAATTGCTACAGAAAAAGCAAGCCAAAAAGATTGGCCTTCACTTTTCCGACCACCCAAAATATAGCCATCAACATTCCACGCTCTTAGTGCAAGTTGCCGACTATTATTTCCATATCCCACCTACGAAACAGGACTTTCAAACATTAAGCCATTTAGGAAACGTTGATCAGACTTTTCGAAATCCCAAAACCAACCTTTCCTTATCAAAAGCCAAAAATGTTTTATATCAGTACTTGGATTGGAAAGACCCTTCTAAACAGCAACAAAACAGTAAAAAGAAATCATATAGCTATCAACCATCAAGTGCTTTTTCACCTTGGGGACAATTTACAACATGGAGTCAACAGACACACAGAAGAAAAAGATAAGTTACGAATGTGCTCCTCATGGTTTCAGTTATTTCATGAAAAGGAATACCTCTTATTAAGGAGGGACCTCTCTTGAATAATGAATTGAAAGACTTTAACTATCAACTATTCCACCTGATGAAGTGGTCAGAAGAAATGAAAGATGCTTATCAGCGTTTATCTGAAGGTGAGAAAGAAATGGTTAACAAATATGCCCCTTTCTCTGAGAACCCTGAAACGTTAAATAGGGAAATTACGAAATGGTATGATCAAGTCCATAAGCATAGAAATTAAAAGAATCGGTGTTTCCACCGATTCTTTTTTTGTATTTACTTTATAGAATTTTACTATCAATCAACTGAACAAGCTCAACAATCTCAGGTTTTGAGACTTGAGCATCTGCCCCAACCATTTCACCTTTATGACGCAAATCTTCAGTAATTAATGAAGAGAAAATGATAACAGGAAGCTTGGATAATTGTTCATCATCTTTGATTCGCTTTGTCAGATGATGACCGTCCATACGAGGCATTTCTATATCTGTTATAACTAACTGATATTCTTCATCAATTTGTTTCCCATCATCCTTTAGTTGTTCAAGGTGCTCAATAGCTGCTTTCCCATCTTCAAATAACTGCAAATTCGTATAACCTGCTTCATGAAGCGTTTCTTCTAATAGAGCTCGCAGTAGCGCTGAATCCTCAGCTACTAAAACTTTTTTCATAGAACGTTCACGAGTCCCCAACACTTTCAATTGGTCTTTATGTACACTAGATTCAGGGTTAATATCTGCCATCATTTTTTCAAAGTCTAAAAGAAGGAGCATTTCTTCATTCATCTGAATAACACCAGTCACTTGTGTTTCAAGTCCCTGATACATTTTTTCAGGCTTATGAATATTCTCCCATGAAATACGATGAATTTGGGTTACTTCGTGAACATGAAAAACAATTCTCGTTTTGTTAAATTCAGCTAATATGAATTTATCATGATCTGGATTTTCTGATGAAGGGAGTCCTAATGCATGTGCTACATCAACGACTGGCACCACTTCGCCTCTGATATCTATAATACCTTCAACAGAAGGATGGGAATGTGGGATTTGGGTAATTGGTAATGGTGTTAAAATTTCTTTAACCTTAATAACATTTATCCCAAAACGATTCTTGCCAATTCCAAACTCAACAACCTCTAATTCATTTGTGCCACTTTCTAGTAGGATTCCTCGCTCTTGTTCATTCATATGTTTATCCCCTTTTTTATGTAGAACTTACTATCTATTATATCGGGGTTTAAGGAAATTTTTAAACTACTAGATACAAATGTTCATGAAAATTACATAAAAAATAGCTAATGGATAAGACCATTAGCTTATTAATCATTTCGAATGATCAAGTATATAATAAGACCAATAATCGGGAAAAACAATGTACCGATTAATACGACAAGCGCATACTCTTTACTTTTTCCTTTACGTTGTGAATCACGATAGGCCCAAATACTTGTGATAATATTTAGTAGAAAAATTACTAACCCAACAAATATAAATATACCTATAATAGCACCAGCTAATTCCATAATCATTCCTCCTTCACTTATGTTATACGACTCTTCAATAAAAAAGTTTCACATTTGTTTACCCTTTTTCTAAAATAATTGAAACATCACGTAATTTTCTTTCATAACGTAAAAAGCCCACCCTGCTTAGTATAGCAGAATAGGCTTCCCTTATTATAACTTAAATTGTTGGATGGCTTGCTTTAACTCTTGTGCTTGATCATGCAACTGATTCATGCTGTTCTGAACCTCATTCATGGATGAGGATTGTTCTTCTACTGAAGCAGAAACTTCTTCTGATGAGGCTGCTGTCTGTTCTGTAACGACATTAATTTCAGTCATCATATGAGTAATTTGTTCTTTAATCCCATATAACTCCTGGATTTGATCATGGATCATATCAAAGTGCTCTGTTGTTACCTGAATTGTGTCTTGGAGTGTATTAAAGATGGTACTCGTTTGATTAACAGCGTCACTCTGTTCCTCAAATGTTTGTGATGTTTGTTTCATCACCTCACTAGCAGCTACGGCTTCATCATAGATCTGTTTAATGACCTTATCTACGTCTTCTGCCGCATTCGTTGATTGTTCAGCTAATTTACGAACTTCACTTGCTACAACAGCGAAACCTTTACCATGTTCTCCTGCACGTGCTGCTTCAATTGCAGCATTTAGAGCTAAAAGATTGGTTTTTTCACTAATATCTGTAATGACTTGTGTGAATGATTGGATTTCACTAATCTGAGTTGTAAACGTCTCCATAACCTGTTCTAATTGCTTCATCGCAGACTGACTATCTGTTTGCTTAGAATTTAGAGTTGAAATGATTTCGCTACCTTCTACACTTTTCACTTGTACTTGTTTAGAAGAGGTTTGAATATGCTCTGATGTTTCTCTGATATTAGCTGCAATATCCCCGAAAGAATTAATAACTTCTACTCCTTCTTGAGTTTTATGCGTTTGGTTTGTTGTACCACTTGCTATTTCATCTACTGCGCCAGATACTTGATCAAGTGAAGCAGCTGTCTGTTCAATCGTTTGATTGAGTCCGCTAGATGTTTGTTCTACATAATCACTAATCTGTTGAGATCTTTGTACAAGCTGCCTTAAATGGGTAGTCATATCATTAAAGGCTTGTCCTAACTGCCCTATTTCATCTTTTCGTTTCACTGGTACTTCAACCGTTAAATCTCCTTCACGAATTCGTAGACTTGCTTCTTTCAATGTTTGAATCGGCTTCGTGAATGATGAAGCTATAAAATACGTAACAATCAAAGTGATGAGTAAAGCTCCGCCAAGGATCATAAATAGATATTGAGTTTGCTTTTGAACTTGGCTAAACAATGCATTTTGATTTTTAGTCATGAAAACATATTGGCCTAATTCAGGTAACTTCTGAACATAGCCTAAATAATTCGTCTGTTTACCGTCTTTATTCAATGTAAACTCCATAAACCCATTTTCTTTTTGAATTAGTTGAGAGATTACATTTTCCTGATTTGTTGGGTCAATAACTTCTTGTTTACTACCTTTCCAATCTTCATTGGAGTGATATGTAAAGACTCCTGATGAATCTACAACTCCAATACTACCATCAACGCTTAATTCTTTTATTTTTTCTTGAAACGTATAGGCTTGATCCTCTTGTGTAATCTCTACTTGTCTATCAATTGCACTTAGAGACTGTTTTGTTCCAACGATCCATCCCCACGGGCTGAAGTGTTTCACATAAGCGCGCACATCTTCACCATCTGCAGATGCCATTTCATAACGTTTAGCGGATTCACCTTCTGAAACAGCTTCATCCACCATGTTTTTTACAATCGTGTTCCCATCAGCCGCTTTAAGATCTTCACGACTCTCCCCTTCTCTTGAGCGATCTGGTGGATATAGGACTAATTCATAATCATGATTATCAATCCAAAAATAGCCTCCACGCCCATAGAAAAGCTTCGATAATGCTTCTTTAGCTTTTGATTTGGCTTCCTCTTCTGTTAAAGCGCTTTCTTCTTGCTTCTTATAAAAATATTCTATAATTCCTAATGCTGAATCAATTTGACCTTTCAAACTAAGGTCATTTTGACTCATCAAACGATTTCGAAATCGATCCGAATTCACTTTGTTATTTGTAAGTATAGTACCAAGCTGTTCTGTTTGTAGGGCCATATTCTCTTTCGTATTTTCTTCTAATGCACGTTTAGATAATGTTAGACTAGCCCCACCTTGAACAATTAATATAACACTCACAAGAAGCACTATGGCTCCTATCAGTTTTGCCTTCAAACCTTTAAACCTTTTCATGAAACTCCCCCTATTGTTTAAACGGTCATTTTATGTAAACTCTCTTTATTTTAATATAAATTCAAAAAATAGAAAACAGTGGAATTTATCGGCAATTGATTATATTAAAAAAAGGCCCTCAAAAATTATTGAGAGCCTTAATCTTATGCACTTTTCGCTTTTTGTTTCTTTAACTGCTTTATATAAGAAAAGAACAGTTCTACTAAATAAATAACAGCAATAAAGCTTCCAAAGAAGATCATAGCTAACGCACCATTCGCAACATCTCTAAATTCCACGTTCCCCGACCCCGTTATACCCTGATACATTTCATAACTGACTAGTAAAAACAATACGAATAATCCAGATACCAGATACGTTAATACTCTTTCCCATTTAAGTAGAATCATCCAGTAGATTAGTGGGCGAATGAGTGCATAAATTAATGCAATCAATATCATTCCAAAGAAAAAGTGCAGGTGTTGGTCTGTGATACCCAGTGGAAGTAGTTGAGCCGTTTTAACAATCCAATCATGACCTCCAATAAGGTTTAAATGAAAATGTTCAGTCAAACGATCCTCTCCTCTAACAATTTTTCTACTAGTATTTGCAATAGGAGAGATATTTATACAATAAAAAAGAACTGCCTTCTATTAATCAGGCAGTCCTTCTATAACACACTTATAACCATTCATTGATAACTCCGTTTGAAAAAGTAGTCCCACTTGATTCCTTTCGTTTTCCAACAGCAATAAGCATAACGGGTACAAATTGATTAGGGATATTAAATGTTTCTGACAATTGCGTTGAATCAAAATGAAGAGTTGGATACGTATCATATCCTCTAGCAGCTGCTCCCATCATAAATTGAATAGCTGCTAACGGCGGAGTAGCTAAATCCTTAGTATCCTTTTGTTCTACAGAAGGTATGGAAAGTTGTTCACCTTGAATTCTTTCTAGGCTATAAACATTCGAACTGTTTTCCACTTGTTTCATATGCTCATACGCCTGTCGATCTCCAAGCACAGCCACAACTGCTGATGCATCTCTTATATAAGGTTGTGAACCCGCAATAGGATATAATTGTTCTTCTTTCACTTTAGGATCTTCAAATATTAAAAACTTCCAATGCTGTTTCTCCCAAGAAGATGGAGCTTGAATAGCTACATCAATCAAATCTTCTAGTTCTTCTCGAGGTACCTTAACCGTTGGATCATATTGTTGAAAGACATCAGGTTTTTTGACTAACTGCTTTAATAAATTAAATCGATCTATTTCATTTAATTGAAGTCCCATGTTGATACCTCCTTAGAAAAACACGAAATTGCACCTTGAATTTCGAAATCTTTTCTCATAGGGTAAACCTATTCATGCCAACACGATAAGAAACAGGTTAATCTTCTTTTCCCCTATCTATGGAGGATCAAACTCAAGCAAATTCAGGCTCTTCCTCTTTAAGAAAGGATTGTAGATCACTAACCTGAGCTTGAGCTTGTTGGTATCCTTGCTCATACAACGCATGTAGCTTTGATTGATTTCTTTCTATACGACTAACAGCAAGGGGCTCTTCTGGGCGGATAATAAATACCTTACCCTCTTCTCTCAATTTTTCTAGTCGCTTCATTGTCTCATTATAACGCTCATGTCTCAGTTCCATGGCTTTTAGTAAATTTGGATAATCTTTATATTTCTTTTGGAAAAACCATGAAAATTTCATCTTCTGCTTCACATAACCTTCATTTCGCGTTAGAACGACTACATGTTTTTGATTACCAGCTTCTATGGATGGATTAATCGGAATAGGATCAGCAATCCCACCATCTAATAGTTGCTGCCCCCCATGCTCGATCATAGGTGCAATTAATGGCAAAGAGCTAGAAGCACGAATCAGTTTAAGCAAAACTTCTCCACTATTAAATTGATCATAATAAACAGGCCGTCCAGTGTTCACATCTGTTGTACCGACAACAAACTTCTGAGAATAATTTGTACTTTCAAAAAAACGATCGTAATGAAAAGGAACCAGCTGATTCGGCAACTTATCAAAAATGAAATCCATTCCAAAAAGCTCTCTTTTCGTGATAGCTCTTTTTAACGATATGTATTCTGGATGGCTACCATACCCAACGATAACCTTATAATTACGTCCTCTTTGCTTAGCAATGTAGGAGCTTCCATTACAAGCACCAGCAGAGGCACCTACAACGTATGGAAAATGCATATCATAATCCATAAAAAAGTCGAGCACACCAGCTGTAAAAGCCCCTCTCATGCCTCCTCCTTCTAGCACTAAACCCGTATTTTCCATGAAGTCCTCCTCTATTCTTTTGACGATTTATGTCAATTATAACAATGGAACATAATAGATATAAAGTTGAACGTTTTACTGGCATTGACTTTCACTTTACGAACAGCTTTATAACGCATAAACTATTTATGAAACAAAAAATCCTATCCTTAAATAGGATAGGATTTCTATTGTATATAACAAATCATGTTAACTGGCTCTATTTTCTGAGGTTGAAGACTGTGAATGACGTTGGTCAATTTTTTGTTCAAGCTTAGACATTTCTTCTTTATCCTTTAATATAGCTTGTTTATTTTCGTTTATCAGCTCTTCGAAAGATTTTACTCTTGGTTTCATGATGAATTCTCCTTTCATGTGAAATCAGAAAGCTAATTGTAAGAAAAGCAAAAGATTTTTATTTACTTCTCTAAGAATTCAATACCATTGTAACAAATACACAACAATGATTTGTTAAAATTATTTGACAATTCAATTACAAATTAGAGGTGAACTCCATGCAGCACTTAATAAACCCCAATGTAACCCAAATCGAAATATCTGGAATACGAAAATTTTTTAATATGGTTTCGGGTTATAGTGATGTTGTGTCACTAACCATCGGTCAACCAGACTTCCCTACACCTGATCATGTCAAAGAGGCTGGGAAATCTGCCATAGATCAAAATAAAACGACTTATACACACAACGCTGGAATGCTTCCCCTTCGTGAAGCTATTTCTGCATTTGTCTATGAACAATACGGCTTACATTATGAACCTAAAGAAGAAATCATCTCAACAGTAGGTGCTTCTCAAGCAATTGATATCACTTTTCGTACGATATTAACGCCTGGTGATGAGGTCATACTCCCAGGACCTGTTTATCCAGGGTATGAGCCATTAATTCGCCTGGCCGGTGCCACACCTGTACATGTAGATACCAGAGATCATCATTTCAAATTAACCAAAGAATTACTGCAAAGTCATATTACTGAAAAAACAAAATGTATCGTTCTCCCTTATCCATCAAACCCTACTGGTGCTACTTTATCGAAGGATGAAGTAGCAGACCTTGCTAAATATTTACACGATAAAAACCTTTTTGTACTATCTGATGAGATTTACAGTCAGTTGACTTATGATGAAGCTCATACATCAATTGCTACATTTCAAGGAATGAAAGATCGTACGATAGTCATCAATGGTGTTTCAAAGTCTCATTCCATGACGGGATGGCGAATCGGATATACATTAGCTCCCGCTTGGCTTTCCAAGCATATGTTAAAAGTTCATCAATATAATGTGTCCTGCCCTTCATCTATAAGTCAGTATGCAGCACTAGATGCCTTAACAAATGGAAAAGCTGATACTGAAGTGATGAGACAAGCATACGAACAGAGACTAGACTATGTCTATAATCGTTTGAAAGATATGGGCCTAGAAATGGATAAACCTGGAGGAGCATTTTACGTGTTTCCTCGCTTCCCTATCGAAAACATGACTTCTTTTGACTTGGGTATTGAATTAGTTGAAAAAGGAGGTCTAGCTCTAGTTCCAGGTGATGCTTTTTCTTCTTATGGTCAAGGATATATGCGTATATCATATGCTTATGACATGAAGACACTTGAACAAGGACTTGATCGTTTGGAGGCATTTTTGAAGGAAAAATCATTCATATAACTTCATCTTTCTAGACATACTATTGATGAGGTGAAATGATATGAGCCACCAAAAAAGAAGGAAAGAACGAGCACTTCGGCAGCGCAAAGAAAAACAATCCCCACATGGGAAAGTGAAAAGCTTTGAAGAGTTGACTGAAGAGCATGAACAACAAACGAAAGACAAAAAATAAGACAGTGGTTTATTCCACTGTCTTATTTTATTTAATTATTATATCGATATAGTTAAAAGGGTTTTAAAAAAACCCGCTTAATTAGCGAGTTTTTACCGCCTTATGATCACAACTCAAAACGTTACGGTTATTTCTATTCTCATACATATTAAGTAATCGATCTAATTCTTGACTAATTTCTAGCGATTCATGACTTGTGAACCCTTGGACTGTAGCGGTTTTAATCATTCGCTTACGCAGTGACTCTATTCGTTGTATTAGATGCTGAGTACTAATGTCTTCTGCCACAGCAGGGCCTCCTCTCAGCAATATGGATATAAATAACATTTTATCATAGAGAAGGTGTGATGAATAGTCATAGATTGTAGAAAACATTGTCGTTTACATCATTCTGTATTTAATTTGCTTATGTAAACTTTGATTAATTAATAGATCTAACTCTTGGCTTACAGTCAAGGTTTCATCACTTTCTATCCCAAATTCCATAGCACGATCTAACATTTCCTTGCGCTTCTCTCTTATCTTAATTCCCAAGTGTTCATCAGACTCTATTAGTTTATTGTCAAACATACCCCTCAAGTTCCCTTCCTTACATATTTCTAAGTAACTGAACCGCTATTCATTATGCCAAATACATATTGCAAAGTAAAGGAAATCGCAAAATTAGACAAAACTTTCGCCCTATTTTTTGGTATTGTCGAATAATATAGGATATTTTTTATGTATTATGCTCTTTCGGAATAATTTAGACAAGGAAATTAGACCTATATACATTTAGCCGCTTCACAAATATGATACGATAGTAAAGTAGGTTTTTTAGACAGACTTGAGGGGATGATCCTAATTGAGAGAAAAAATAAAGAATGAAGCTTGGGAATGGACAAAAGCCATCACCTTAGCACTAATATTAGCTTTCATTGTACGTCACTTTGTATTCGCTACTTCGATCGTAGAAGGAACGAGCATGGAACCTACATTAGAAGATGGAGAACGTGTTTTATATAATAAGATGGTTTATTTAGTAGGTGAACCTGATAGAGGCGACATCGTCATTATTCAGCGACCAACTAAAAATTATGTGAAACGAGTTGTCGGTTTACCTGGAGATAAAGTAGAAGTAAGGGATCATACTTTATATGTAAATGATAAAAAAGTGGATCAGGAATATTTGAATCAGGAAGCTATAAAAGAAACTGGGGACTTTTCCCCTGTTACAATCCCGAAAGATAAATATTTTGTTATGGGAGACAATCGAGATATTTCTAAAGATAGCCGTACAGGTTTAGGATATATCTCACACGATGAAATTATAGGCCGCTCAGAGTTAATTATTTCGCCTTTTGACGAATGGTCATGGACAAGATAGATAAACAAAACTACTTGAACAGGGAGCGCATAGCGATTCCCCTGTTCTTTTTTTATTATTATTTCTTCCATAATAGCCCCCTTATCTTGAAGACTTGGAATCGAGATATAGGTTCGGAGGAGTCCGTTGCTTGTATGAGAGTAAGGGGGTCAGTGAAACGGCAATACTCCTGCTGCCCCACACGACGTGGGGTAGGTCGACGTTGCCACACGATGTGGCGGTCTTAGTCGATCTTCATTATTTACTTTCAGCCTCCTCGTTCACTACGTTCTCTGTGGGGTCTCATCTGCACTTTCTACCACTGGAGTTTGCCGTTTCCTTCCCCCCTTTGCGTTTATGGAGAATAACGGACCCTAGTGTGTGAGTTCTAAACCTTACGGACATCTGTTCCGTTATTTTGAACTTTTAAGGCATTTCGAGAGTCGTTACGGACATATGGTACCTTATTTATGACAGATTGCTCTTTATTAAGGTGATTTGTAGCAATTAGCGGAATGAATGTCCGTAAGCTCTTTAGAAAAACCATTTTAAGGTGAAATAGCGGATCAAATGTCCGTAAGCATTACCTCCTCTTATCGCTGCGGTTCCGTTAATCACCATTCGGCTAAGGTGGGCTTGGGAGCGGGTTGACTCCTCCGGAAAAACGGGCGAGCGAGACCCCGCAAGAAGCGTAGCGGATGAGGAGGCTCGATCGTTCGTCCGGGGAAAGCAACCCGTTCCCAAGCCCACCGCACTCCACAATAGCAACGGAACCCCCCCCCGCACCAGCTTATTCAACATAACTGCCATATAGTTGAACAACACTCCCCTACACTCCTTTAAAATAAAAAAAAGCAGTTCAATTAAGAAGTGCAACGAAGTATTGAACCGCTAAACTGAACTACTTACTACTCTATTACCGCACTTCTAACTCAAGAAGGCTTCATTTGATCGGCGATTTTATGGATACTTGATATTAACATATCCAATTTGCCTTCCATTCGGTGTAGCAAATAAAAAGTTACTACGACCGGGAAGCCAACCTCTGGAAGCCATGTCATCCAACTCTCCATCATCTCCTCTCTCCTTTCTTTCAGCATGATTTATAAAAAGGGAGCAGTTTCCTCTGCTCCCTTTCCATTATTATAGGTCAATCTCAAATACATTACGTTCTACAATGCGAGCTTCTTTCTTGGCAACTAAATCCCCACCACTTGAAGCAAAACAATTTTGAGTAATAATTTCATCCATAGCTTGATTAATGGCTACTGGATCAGCTGGTTCAACAGGTTGATCCAATGAAATCGTTACCGTTCGATTTTCTTCATTGTAAAATTTCAACTCTAGCTTTTTCGCCATGTGTCTCCCCCCTTCCTATAAATGATTAACTCGATTAAACTGATGTACCTGATGTAACAACACTAGTGTCATCACGCTCAATTCCAGACAGCTGTAGTTGCTGTAAAGGAACCAAAGCCATCGTCACTGCGTACAACTGGTCCGTTGTAGAAGATGTTTTCACATTGTTAAAGTTCTTGTTGGAGAACAGGGGTTTGCCTTCTTCATCTAAACCATCTTCAAAAATCAGCTGTAATCTTGAATCCGTCATAGTAGCTAAAGCCATGATTGCCTCACCTCCTTTCACTTATATAATCACTAGAAGTTGGTCAGGAGGTGTTGCTCTTTTTATAAAATTTGTAACGTTTTCTCACTTCAAACGACAAACTATATAGAAATGGAAAGGGAGGAGCAGCGGGTTATGTGTCTATCGTCCATTATCTAGACATTATGTCTTCTAATTCAAGATCATAAAGAGTTTAATCCAAAACAAAATATTAACCGAGCACACGCTGCTCAAGTGTTCTTTCAATACCTTAAAGCCAGAAGCTCATTAGATTAATGTTTTCTATACCATTTAAAAATCCTACCATATAATGGTAGGATTTTTTTAATTAGCCTCGATCAAATATACAAAAACCAATATTAACTAGTAAGATTAGTATACCTATTGTTCCCATGACTGCTGTATACATGTTGCAGCACCCCCTACTATGTACTTTCATTTTTATTTTATCAAAAATTGAACAAAAATATTTAGTTTTTTTGTTACAAAAATAAATGAATTAAAAAAACTGATGATCCTTCCTACATTAACAATAAATGGGTACTTCTGCACTTCTTTCTATGATAAAATATTTAGTAGCTATCGAGATTCGCTGAAAGAAGGTGAAACATATGGCTCATTGTCCATATTGTGGGACAAAAACCAATGAAGATGAAAGCTTTTGCGTTCATTGTGGAAAGTCCCTACCAGCAGACTTAAAAGAACGATCACAAGGATATCAATCTAAAGGATTTAACCGTTGGTGGATCCTCCCTATAAGTGTGTTTATTCTTTCTATTATTGCATTAGGAAGTATGTATGCTCTCTTTGAACAAAAAACTACTCAAGCGAAAGAAAAGTTTAACCAAGGAGAAGCATTAGCACTTAAAGGTAATTACGATGAGGCGCAAGATTACTTTAATGATGCATTAGACCTTAGTTACCAATTCCCTGCAGCGATAGAAAACAAACAATTTTTAAAGGTTGCTACATTAGTCAAACGTGACTTAAATGAAGCCAAAAACATGAATGATGAGCAAAAGTTTCAAAAAGCATTAGAATTTATAGATAAGGCTGAAAAGAGACTCAAGAACTATAATGGTGATGCTGTAGAGCAATTAGTCAATGACATTACAAAAGCTCGTAATCAAACGAAATTATCTCATTTACAATTTTTAATGAAAAAACAACCATCCATTGATGAGCAAAAAATGTTGTTATGGCGTGCAGAAGCCATTCAACACGAGGAAGCTAAAACAATTGCAAACCAAATTCGTAAGCGAATCGTTTCTCATGCTTTTTCAACAGCAAATGAAGAGCTCAAGCAAAAACAATATACCAAAGCACGCTCTATCGTTGAAGAAGGCCTGCGCTACGCACCTGATAGTGAAAAACTACAAAGTATGAAAATCACTATCGAAAAAGAGAAAGCCGCATTTGAAGAAGCACAGAAAGATCGAATTGAACAGGCGATGGAAGCAGCAGAAAAAGAACGTGAAATAAACAAAAAAGATGCAGTAGAAATCGTAAGTGTAGAAACGAAACTTGATGAGTATGGTGACCTTGTCGTTAAAGGTAAAATTAAAAGTGTTGCAACAGTTCCGATCAGTTCTGTTTCCATTAAGTACAAATTATATAACAAGGATGGAGAAATGGTTTTAGAGAATGACGTGTACACATACCCTGATACCCTTTATCCAGATGAGATTGGGAAATTTGAATTTACCCATTATGATGTAAACGAAGAATTAGAAATTAAAAAAGAAGAAATTAAACCAACCTGGTTCTTAGACTAGACCCGTATGGAGTGAGTTTATGAGAAAAAGACGTATATTAGGTCCAATCATCCTAACTATTCTTTTACTAGGGCTTGTTGGAGGAGCAGGATATTGGATGACAGCAAAGATTTATCAAAAACCTATTCAGGCTAGCAGTTCCATTGCTGAAGAAGTAAAAAGCGATAATGAACCTAGAGAAGTGGATTTAAAATCGCTTATTCATGAAGCTGAAAAAAATGTAGTACAAATTGAAGCTAAAGCTGAATGGGGTAACAGTATCGGTTCTGGCTTTCTATACAATGAAAAAGGCGACATCATTACCAATGCCCATGTCGTAAAAGATTCCGAATCAATCTATGTGAAAACAGCAAATGCCCGTACGTATCCCGCAGCACTTATCGGAATTGGTAAAGAAACAGATATAGCTGTCATCCGCGTTCCCCAGCTCGCCAATAGAACACCTATGAAAATTGGCGAGAATGTGGCTGAGGTTACAGATGAGATCATTGCAGTAGGCAGTCCTTTAGGCCTTCAGAATACTGTAACTACTGGTATTATTTCCGGAACTGAGCGCGACTTTGCTATTGATGAATTTAAATATGAAAACGTTTATCAGATCACTGCCCCTATTACGCACGGGAATAGTGGTGGCCCACTTATTCATAAACCATCTGGTAAAGTGATCGCAATTAATTCCGCTGGCACCGAAAAAGCTGGTATTGGATTTAGTATTCCACTAAGTAGCGTCATGGATCAGATTGAATTATGGTCAGCCCAGGCTGAAAATCAAGAACTAAATTATGATGGTCAAGCAAATGCCAATACTCAAATCGATCCTAAACAACTTAAAGAAGACGCCCGTTATTTATATGGCTATTTTAACGAAAGTTTATTAATGCGAGATTATATCAATGCTTATGCCCTTTTGGGAAGTGAATGGCAATCGAAGCAAACCTATCAAGAATTCCGTGCAAAATACGTTCACACCATTGATATTACATTTAGCAATGTACAGTTATCTCTCGATGAAAACAACCGGGTACATATCTCTTTAACAACGGATAATGTCATTCGAAATTCTGACCAATCAAAAGTAACTGAACGATATGAATGTACGTACACAATTGGTTATGAAAATGATCAGTTAAAAATCCTATCCGGAAAACGTGAGTTAATCTCTTCTACTCCACACGAAACTGAGGATCCTGATGAAGAACAAGAAAATAATTCTTCAGATAGTGAACCACAAGAAGATGAGGCTGCTTAAAAAGCTTGAGCTGGAATAACCGGCTCAAGCTTTTTTGTGCAACATAACCTATCAATTGTCACTAAATTTCCATATGTTTTCAAACGGTTTGTGAACAGCATCACATTATCAACAACCTTTAAAGGAAATGACATACAATGGAATTGTAAAGGAGGAACAACTTCTTATATGCCGGCTTAAAGATCTTGGTCCTCCCTATTCACCTAAACAATATTGAGCATTTAAAAGGAGTGGGAACTATGTTTAACACATTCTTAAGAAACAATCAGGTTGTGGGTATTATTTTGACTTTCCTACGCATTTATCTTGGTTATACTTGGTTTACAGCTGGATGGAGTAAACTAACAGGCGATGGATTTAATGCTAGCGGTTATTTAAAAGGAGCAATTGGCAAAGCAACAGGAGAACATCCTGCTGTTCAAGGCTGGTGGGCTAGCTTCTTAGAAAATGTTGCTCTACCGAATAGCGAATTATTCAGCTTCCTTGTGATGTGGGGAGAGATTTTAGTAGGCATTGCACTTATACTTGGTATTTTTACAACTTTCGCAACTCTAATGGGGCTTACAATGAACTTCGCCTTCTTGTTTAGTGGCACTGTAAGCACAAATCCTCAGATGGTGATCATCGGAACCATATTATTAGTTGCTGGATATAACGCTGCGAAATTCGGATTAGATCGTTGGGTTCTACCTTTAATGAAAAAGCCATTTCCTACACGTGAACAAAAAAATGAAAAATACGTATAATTTTTAAAAGTCGTAGTGGTATTTATTAACCACTACGACTTTTTTTAATCAGAACAATCGCCTCTTCTTCTCACTTTTGATATAGTTTACGAGTATTGCAATTTTTATTGTTTTTGAGAAGAAAGGGTTTTGGTATGACTGTATTAGATGCTTCACTTATTTTTGCTGTGGGTATAGGCGCAGGATTTATAAACGTTCTTGCTGGTGGTGGCTCGTTACTGACGTTACCAACGTTGATATTAATGGGTCTTCCTTCTGCTCTAGCTAACGGAACGAATCGTGTAGCCATCATTGCCCAAAACATAACGGCTATCGCTTCATTTCGAAATAGCGGAATCTTTCACTGGCGCCTTGGTATATTTTTAGCCATACCAGCCATAATCGGATCAATTATTGGCTCTAATTTAGCCATTCAATTGTCTGATCAATGGTTTAATCGCATTTTATCGATTGTAATGGTCCTTGTTTTAATCACTATGATCTTCAAACCACAAAAAAAGCTTCACCATGCATCAATAAATATGACGACGTCCAAGCGCATCTTGTTATTTTTTATTTTCTTTATCATTGGTGTTTATGGAGGCTTTATACAAGCTGGTGTAGGTTTGGTTATTGTCACAATGCTAACCCTATTTACAGGTCTTAACTTAGTACATAGTAATAGTTTGAAGGTTTTTATTGTGGCGATTTATATTGGATCTTCGCTTTTCATTTTCATTCTCAATGATCAGGTTCATTGGGGATACGGGTTAACTTTAGCAGTTGGAAATAGCCTGGGCGCTATTTTTGCAAGTAAATTTGCTATTAAAAAAGGAGAAGGCTTTGTGCGATGGGTAATGATTATCGCAGTCGTATTAATGAGCCTCCGCCTTTGGTTTGTTTAATATTTAAGTTCAATACCCCATAAAGGTTTTTTAGTATGTTCAATAAGCACAAAGATAATACGTGAATTTTCTTTAGTAACATAACCTTCTATGCTTTGAAAGAGCGTCCCATTAAAATGATAAAAATCTAGAGGTAGATCCATAGGGGCGTACAATAAAATGGACTCGCTCTTTCCTTTGTATGGTAAACGTTTTGCAACTTCATCACCATAACGAGCTTTAATGGTTATTAATGGCTTTGAGAGATCTAGATGAAGGGTATGGAGAAAAGCCTCTTCTTTCGGAGGTTGCTCCTCAAAGCTCATGACATACTGCTCTACAGTACCTCCAGCTCTGAAGAAAATATTTAATCCACTTAGTAAAGAAAAAGACTTCCCTTCTATACTGAATTCAACTTGCTTCACACACTGGCACTCTCCAAATGGGATAGACACATCATTACTTAATTTGATTGAAACGCCTGTTAGATTGACGATCAGTTGCTGCTTTGCGCTATATGCTCCTATTTCAATGTGAGAAGCGTTCATGTATTCATCATCTCCCAGGTTTTGTATATAGAAGGATACTATCTTTGATCTTATGCTTACTAGAAAGAATTATGAGAACTTGACGCCACACAATAGGTCTTCTTCCCTTGTCTTTTCGCTTCATACAATGCTTCATCTGCACGTTTAAAGAGATCTTCACTATTGTTTGCATGATCGGGGCTGATACCAATCCCTATGCTAACGGTAATATTGATCTGTTCATCATCAACATAAAAAGGAAGATTCATTTCTTCTAATATCCGCTTTGCAACATGTTCAGCTTGTTCTGTAGATTGGATATCAGGTAGAAGAATGACGAATTCATCTCCTCCTATCCGAGATACGATATCTTCTTCCCTGGTCATTTTAAGCAGCCTTCTAGATAATTTCACCAATACTGTATCTCCTGCGTCATGTCCTAATGTGTCGTTAATGTTTTTAAATCCATCGCCATCTAAATAGAGCAAACTGACTTTTTTATTTGGATTCCGTTTTGATTTTGCTATTGATTTATTTAAGAATTGCATAAGGATTCGACGATTTGCTAATCCTGTTAAATGATCTGTGTATGCTAGCCTCTTCAGTTGGTCTTCTGCTTTTTTTCTTTTCGAAATATCTCTTGAAGAAGAAACAATGTGCGTAACTTCCCCATCATCTCCCATAACCGGTTTTACATTTGACTCAAACCATATCCATGTACCATCTTTCATAATCATCCGAAATTGTACAGTGCCACTTTTCTTCTGTTTTATAATATATAAGAACCGTTTATGCACCTTTTCTCTATCATCCTGATGTATATATTGAAAAGTGTTTGTATGATAGAGTTCCTCTGGCTTGTAATTTAGTACAGGTTCATGGGAAGGTGATGCATATTTAATTGTGCCATCAATTTCAATCAACTTCACAAGATCTTGTGTGTAGTTTGCGATTAAACGATAACGATGTTCTGAATCAGACAAAGCTTTTTTAGCTCTCACTTCTTCTGTAATATTTTGAATAACAGCTACAACAGCTACGAGCTTCCCATGTTCATCTGGCAATGTTGTGAAATTAATAGATAAATGTAGTGATTCTCCAGACTTCTTTTTCCATTCCGCTTTATAATGAGTGATGTTCTTTCCCTCATTTAAATAAGAAAACTGGTTGCGAACCTCCTCGGCTATTTGAGGCTGTAAATCTTCTAATCGCTTATTTTGAATATAAGACTTTTCATATTCAAACAGGTCATAGAAAGCCTGATTCACATTCAATATCCGTTGGTTCATATCAAGCATAATGAGTGCTTCTTCTGTTTGATTCATATAGGTTTCGAATAATCGATTTACATGTCGTACCTCATCTGTCTTTAAGGATAAATGAGTTAAATTTCTTGTGATTCCTACCACATGAGTCATGACATTTTGTTGGTCCAAAACTGGAATTAGGTTGGTTTGAGCATTAAATTGACCATTAGGCAGCATAACACTATCTGAATAGGTCACGATCGAACCCTTATGAAAGCATCGTTCATATTGGTCAATTAAGTATTTAGCTTCAGCTTGGGAGAAACATTCTATCATTGACCTCCCTACATCTGCTTTTGTTAAGTGTGTAATTTCACGTCCCGCTTCATTGATATATTCATAGATATAACGACGGTTTTTTCCGTCTTGATCAATACGCATGATAAATAAGCCATCCGTTAAAGAATCTCCAAAACGTGATAGGCTATATAATTCATTCTGTTTGAGATACTCCATTGTTTCATCATACATATGTAAGCTCCTCTATAATACTAGGATTCAGATTGTAGAACATCCTCTTCGATCCATCTGGAGAGCTCAGGTATAGCTTCAACATCCATCTTGGTCAGCAATACAACATCTGAGCCATTCAGCATGACCACATCAAGATTTCCGTCTACAATAACAGCCACATAATTTGGAACAGGTGATACTAGAATATCATCCACTGTTTGGCCTTGATTCTCATAGTAATCTAGTAACAATTGTCTTTCAGCTTGACTTAACGTCCATTTTTTCTCGGTTATCTTTTCGACAGAAGGGTGATATGATGCTGCTTGCTCTGTCACAATACCTGCTTGTGGGTTCTTTAACAGCCACTCAAATAACTGAGAAATTGCAAGTAAAGGCAAGAACCCTACAATTCCTATGAATATAAACAGAAATGCAATAAGTCGCTGATCCGATACAAACAATATTAACCCTATCAATATCCCTACTATTAAAATCATAAGGGATACTACTTTCCAAATCATAGGTGTATAATGTTCGTCAGTTGACATGAGTTTCGCTCCTCAATAAAACGCTTTTATAAAAGTTACTATAACATAATTTCATGGGTCTATATACCCGACTACTAGGCTTTAATTAGACTTTAGACGATTCAAAAAGCATTACACTCTACATTGTAGTCACTTTTTTAATACAATAAAGGAAACCATGTCATTTAAATAGGAGTTCAACTCATGAGTTTATGGATCTTTCGAGTGTTTTTAATTTGGTATGGATGTGGATTTATTTTATTATCCTTTAATTTAATCCCACCTGCGTTGCAATGGGCGAATGCTGTGTTCCTTATATTATCTGGTATAATAGGCGGAATCTATTTTATCAAGATGTATGGATTAATAAAAGGCTTAGCTTATAGCCTTTTTGTTGGGGTTCTTTCCGTTTTAGTTGAACATGTGGGTGTTCAATATCAATGGTGGTTTGGACACTATACATATGAGCAGGATTTCGGCCCAATGGTGGGAGGGGTCCCCATAACAATTGGCTTTGCTTGGTTAATGGTTATTGCTGGGTCACATGAAATAGCAAAGACGATTTCCTCCAATCGAATATTATTTGTTGTACTAGGATCTTTATTAGCTGTTATGATTGACCTTATTTTAGATCCTGTTGCTTTTATCGTGAAGGAATACTGGATCTGGGTAGAGGGTGGTATCTTTTACGACATCCCCTTTTCCAACTTTTTAGGATGGTTTTTCCTATCCTTATTCTTTCATACAATAGGATTGTTTTTACCATCAACTACTTTAGAGAACAATAATTGGAGACCTCGTATTATGCTTGTTTTTGCTGGAGTTGAATTTATGTTTATATGGCTAGGCTTATTAGGTCAAATCTATTTTGCATCATTTATGAATATGTTGCTACTTATTCTTTGGTTTTCATTCTACTTCAAAAAAATTAAAGGACGGTTTGAGATAAGGAGAATTGTATGATTCCTGCTAAAAAAAATAGATTTTGGGCCTGGGGTTTCGACCAAATTATTTATCCTTTGCTTAAGAAACATTTTCAAGAAATCTATGTGTACGGCTCAATACCTCAACATGTAAATCGAACCTTGTACATAATTAATCATAGTGTATGGTGGGACCCTATCTTGATTTATCTGTTAAATCAAAAGCTTATTAAAAGTGATGGATATGCGATGATGCATGAGTCTGGCTTAAGAAAGCATCCTATTTTTAAAAGGATCGGTGGTTTTTCTATAGACCGAAACAATCCAAAGGACATTATCGAATCCTTACAATATGCAGTTGAAAAGTTACACGATGATAAGTCTGTTTGGATGTTTCCCCAAGGAGATGAACAACCGTTTGATCAACGCCCATTAGGGTTTCAATCTGGGGCTTCTTATATCATTGAAAAAGTTCAGGACTTAAACGTTATCCCGATCTCAATCATGTACACATTTCAATCTACGAAAAAGGCAAATATTTATGTTTTCATTGGCTCCAATCCCATGCATGAATCTTATGCTTCTTTGAAACGGGAAGATAAAACAAGATTTTTGGAACAAATTTGTACACAACAATTAGATACCTTAAAACAACGTGTTCTCGAACAAGATGTTCAAGATGCCATCCCCCTTTTAAGGAGAAACCAAAGTGGATAATTTTTTATATGGATTGATTATAGTGGAAGTTGGACTTTTGCTTTGGATAGGTTTCAACAGTCTATTTGTCATTCGTTTGCAATCTAGCAAGAAACAATATGGACAGCGTGTATCTATCCTCATCCCTTTGAGAGATGAAGAACAAAATGTAAAAGGACTTATCGCTTCTTTAAAAAAAGTTGACCATGATCATATCGAGTTCATGCTTTTGGATGATTCTTCAACTGACCAAACCTATTCTCTGTTAATAGATAAAACAACAAATGATTCTCGCTTTCAGATTTTACAGGGAGATCCTTTGCCTAAAGGATGGAGTGGAAAAGTATTTGCTTGTCATCAGTTAAGTCAAAAAGCTAACGGGGAATACTTGTTTTTTATTGATGCTGATGTAAGAGTAGCTCCTAATATTGTCTCAGAAACGCTTCATACGATGAAGAAAGAGAAAGCACATATGCTAAGCGGTTTTCCATACTATCCTGCAAGTGGTATATGGCCTCAACTCCTCATCACCTTGCAACATTTTGTCGTTCATGCGCATCTCCCAATTCCAATTGCGAATCACAGTTATAATCCATCATTTACGGCAGCCTCTGGAGGATTCATCGCAATTGAACGAACCACTTATGAAATGATTGGTGGACATCAAGCACTGAAGAGATCAATTCTTGAGGATATTCAGCTTGCCCGACTCGTTAAAAAGCACCGAAAACGTATGATACTGGTTAACATCACTTCATCTGTCACATGTTATATGTACCATACCTTACGTGATGCCTTCGATGGTTTCACAAAAAATATATTCGAAGGAATTGGTCGATCGAAAATAATGGCTATATTCCTTTCTTTATTTTATTTTTCAGTCTACGTAACCCCTTTGTTTTTTCTAATTTCAGGTGTGCTATTTATGGATTGGCTTTATATAGTTCCCTACTTACTTGTAACATTACAAAAATTTATCGTAGACCTCCAAACAAGAACAAATGGATTTTTTGCACTCGGTATGCCAATCTCCGCCGTCCTATTAATCCTCGTTTTATGGAGATCCATGTATAAATCAGTTACAGGTAAAACATACAAATGGAAAGGACGGTCGTATCAATGAAGACAATTGCTATCATAGGTGGCGGTTTAGGTGGCTTATCAGCCGCTATAACTTTAGCGTCATCAGGTTATCATGTAAAGCTTTTTGAAAAGAACAGCCACTTTGGAGGCAAGATGATGGCCGTTGATCAAGAAGGTTACCATTTTGATTTTGGTCCTAATACCATTACCATGCCTCACGTATTCCGAAATGTGTTGGAGAAGGCTGGCTTACCTCCTGACCATTATTTCACTTTTGAAAAACTTACAAATCATACACGTAACACCTTTAGTGATGGATTGAGCTTTGACCTATCATCTTCAGAATCTTATATGATGAACCAATTAAAACAATTCGATCCTAAAGGGGCAGCGAAATATAAAAACTTTATCAGGGATATAGAGAAATTATATTCCCTATCCAATCAACACTTTCTTCACCGAACATTTCAATCATGGAAAGATTACATTTCGCCACAATTAGGAAATGCGTTAAGAAAAGTAAAACCAAATAAGAGGATACATGATTTTTATGAGCAGTACTTTCAAAACCCACGTATTATTCAAGCACTCGATCGTTATGCAACCTATATTGGTTCAAACCCTTATATAGCCCCTGCAACTTTTGCCATGATTGCTTACCTGGAACTGGTTGATGGGGTGTATTATACGAAGGGTGGCAATACAAACATTGCTAAAGGGTTTGTTAATGCCGCAAAAGAATTAGGTGTTGAGTTATATGCAAACTCAAAAGTGAAACAATTAAGTGTGCATCATAAACATGTAGAAGGTGTAGTGCTAGAGAACGGAGAAACGATAGAAGCTGATGAAGTCATTATAAATGGAGATTTGTTAAAAGCATATCCTGACTTGGTCTCTGAAGAGCATCGTCCTCACTTTTCCAATCAGAAAGTACGTGAATTTGAACCTTCTATCTCAGGGTTTGTCATACTAGCTGGAATAGAAGGCAGAATTCCAGACCTGCATCATCACCATGTATTCTTTTCAGGTAACTATAAGAAAGAATTTAAGCAGATTGAAAATGGTCAATATGCTACAGAGCCAACGATATACATATGCACATCTTCTAAAGTAGATCCTGAAGTGTCGCCGAAAGGGGATAATTGCTTCATTCTAGTAAACGCTCCTCCTACTTCAATTGGTGAAGACGACGATGATTTTGACCCTGAGGCGTATAAACAGGTGATTTATGATCGATTAAAATCTTTTGGAATTGATATTCAGTCTAAATTAAAGTATGAGGATGTATGGACACCTGAAGATATTCGTGACAAGTTTGGTGCTTTTAGAGGTTCGATTTATGGTCCAGCATCCAATCGTAAAGTAGATGCATTTGTGCGACCATTTAACCGATCACAGGATATACGGAACCTATACTTCGCCGGCGGAAGTACTCACCCTGGAGGAGGGTCTCCGATGGTTGTATTAAGTGGAAAGAACGTTGCTGAGGCTATTATGAAGAAACATGGATGATAAGCATATTAAATCATTAGGTTGCTTTCTTGGAGTTATGGAGTTATATGGCAGTTATCTGGAATAAGCATTTTAGTGAGTGGAAGGATCCGTTACGTTAAAAAGAGGAAGGGGTCAGTGAAACGGGCTAATTCCTCCGGAATAACGGGCGAGCGAGACCCCGCAGGGAACGAAGTGAGTGAGGAGGCTCGATCGTTCGTCCGGGGAAAGCAGCCCGTTTCCCAGCCCGCCGCACTCCATAAAAGTAACGGAACCATACTCATCTTTTCTCGAAACCAAGTATTCAAGATAAGGGGAGCTTTAACTGAATAAGCTTCATTTCAAAAAAGCGTAAACCTTCCAACAAAGGTTTACGCTTTTCTACGTCATTTGCTTCATAATTTCTTTTTTTGCTTCATCGCTTACAAAATTACGCTCATAAAACACTTGATATTGATTTTTTCGGATTGATGGTAAGATTGCTCGATACAGGTAAGCTGCTCCTTGAACAGGGGTTCTAGAATATAAAGGGTACTCATGAATCGTCTCGAGCGCTTCCGTATAATACCCTTCAGCATCCTGGGCCAATGTTTCCCATAAAGATATAAAAGGTTCATTTATAACATGCCCTTGAAGATCCTGATAGGTATAATCAAAGTCATCCATCATCACTTTAGGGATATATATTCTCTCGCGCTCTAAATCCTCACCAATATCTCGTAAAATATTTGTAAGTTGCATCCCCTTCCCTAATGCAATTGCACCATCACGAAGCTTTCTTTCTCTACCAGGTGCTAGAATAGGTAAAAGCATCAATCCGACAGTACTTGCCACATGATAGCAATAGTTCAATAACTCATCTTTAGATCCCACCCAGTGGGAAGTTAAATCCATACGTTGACCGTCTATCATTTCTTGAAAGGGAGTTGAATCCATTTCAAATTCACTAAACACATCATCCAAAGCTACCCACATCAGGTCATTACTAGGGAGTTCGCCTTCACGCAAAAACGAGTGGAAATCTCGTTCGAAAGCATCTAATTCTTCCCGTGGTGCATCTCCTTCATCTACTATATCGTCAACTCTCCGACAAAAAGCATAAACCGCCCAGACAGCCTTTTTTTGTTGCCTTGGAAGCATTGAAAAAGCTTTCGAAAATGTTTTTGAATGGGTATCAATGATGGACTTACAATGTTGGTATGCGTGTTCAATCATGTTACGTTACCCCTTTTTTGTAAAGTCATATATACATCTTGGTTCATGTAATCCGAAAGCATTTTTGCTCCCTGCATAACGATTGGAACGCCACCACCAGGGTGAATAGATGCTCCTACTGCATACACATTCTCAATGCCAAATGGTTTTAATTGAGGTCTGAATACACCAGATTGGAATAATGTCGGTGCAATTCCAAAGCTTCCGCCCTGATACAACCCTTCTTGCATAGATTCCTGAGGAGATTTGACCTTCATCCATTCAATGGAATCTCTTAAACTAGGATACCCTTTTTCCTCAAGCTTTCGAATAATATACTCGGCATATTCCTCTTTACAGCTCCAATCGATATGACTGCCAGAAGGAACGGGTACTAGTGTATATAATACACCTTTTCCAGGTGGTGCTAATGTATCGTCTATGATGGAAGGGTGGAATGTATAAATGGATGGATCTACTGGAACTTTACGATGCTGAAAGACGTCTTTCATATGTTTTTCAAAATCGTCTCCAATAAAGAAACGATGAATACTAGATTGTGTATAGTTTCTGGTTAAGCCCATATAGATTAATAGACAACCTGAGGATGGTGTATAAGATTTGTTTTGCTTCTGCTCCTCCGGAAGTAAATCATCCATTAAAGGAAAGTCTCCATTCAACACAACATCATCAAAGTCATGCCACTCACCATTCATTTGAAGACCATCACAATGGTTATCTTGTATCGATAATTGTTCAACGTTAGCGTTTGTCAACATCTTTACACCGCGTTGCTTCAGTTCAGCTTCTAGAATATCAATAAGACTAGCATATCCTCCTTTTAAATACCAAATGCCATGCTCATGCTCACTATAAGAAACTAGAGAATAAAGAGCTGGTGATTCACTGGGATGTCCCCCAATGTATAAGGTTTGCAAAGCATAGGTATGCTGCAACTCTTCGTGCTTGAAATATTGTTTCATTAACTGCTTCACATGCAAGAATGCCTTAAGCTTTACCAGCGTTTGAAGATTTTTCGGGGAGAAAAATTGTTTTTTTTCTACGAAATTTTGCTTAATAAACTGTTGCTGTCCCCTGACAAACCTCCAACGCATATCTTTAATAAAGCGCTCGAACCCTTCCCCGTCACCAGGAAACACACGTTCAATCTCCTCTTTTTGTTTCTGAATATCGCGATACTTGAGTAGACTGTCACCATTACTATATTCTACAGAATAAAGTGGATCACATTCTATAAGAGGTAAACGTTTTTTCGAAATGCCTCCCTCTTCTAAAATGGATAAAAGCATATCAGGAAGCAAAACAATAGTAGGTCCCTCGTCAATACGAAAGTCTTCATTTCCTGTAAAACGTAAGCGTCCTCCAAAAGAATTACTTTTCTCATAGATTGTAATCTCTTTTTTAGGGTCCTTGGATAGGAGCAAAGCTGTAACTAATCCACCCACACCGCCACCTACAATACCAATCTTTTGTTTCATACTCGTTTCACCTCTTTGTTTTCCATCAACCAGTTTGATGTTATACGGGCTGATTCTAAAATAGTTGGTAAGCCACTACCTGGATGCGTTCCTCCCCCAACAATCCAACAGTTTGATAATTCTTCAAAACGATTATGGGGACGAAAATACATCATTTGTGACAACTGATGGCCAAAGTTGAATGTTGCCCCTTGATAAACATCGTGGTCAAGCTCCCATCCTTTTGGAGTTAAGATTTTCTCTACTTCAATATCCTCCTCAATTGAAAGACCAGCTTTTTCTTCGAGTTGTTCTAAAATAAGCTTACGATATTCTAATTTCTTTTGATCCCAATCAATTTCAGAGAAGTTATTAGGGACAGGTGCTAATATATATAAAGCTGATTTTCCTTCTGGAGCTAATGTCGGATCCGTTTTACATGCGTTATGAACATATATGGATGGGTCCTGAGATAGCTCTTTTGTTTTTGTAATCTCTTCCACATTTTGTTTATAGTCTTGCGAAAAAATAATCGTGTGGTGTGGTAAATCTACTTCCTTATTAACACCTATATACATCATAAAAGTAGAACAAGAATACTTTCTTTTCGATAGATTTTCCTTTGAATATTTTTTCAGTGTTTGAGGTTTTACAAGTGTTGACATTGCTTGTGCAAAGTCTGCATTCATAATCACTTCATCTGCATAAAACCTACTACCATCTTGTAGTTCAACACCTTCCACGGAAGACCCATTTAGGATAAGTTCATTTACTCCTTTATTAAGGTGAATGCGCCCACCATACTCTTCAACCACCTCTGCCATAGCTTTAGAGATTTGATTCACCCCACCAATAGGATGGTACACACCGTACTCATGCTCCATAAAGGATAGTATAGAAAATGCCCCAGGACACTCCCACGGAGACATCCCTAGATACTTTGCTTGAAATGTGAACGCTAATTTTAATCGTTCATCTGAAAAATATTGAGAAAGTACATCATATAATGATTTTCCTAGTGCCAATTGTGGGAGTGCTTTTAACGTTCTCGGTCGTACATAATCGATGAGGCGATGATGACGATTTTGCAACATGGGCATTAGAGCAGCCATACGTTTACGAGTCTCTGCCATAAACCGCTCATACCCTTGTTCACTTCCTGGAAAATGCTCGCTTAATTCCTTTTTCATCTTGCTAGGGTCTCGATACATGGTCAGATTCTGATCCTCGAATTTCAAGTGATACATCGGATCTAACTCTCGTAAGCTTACGTAATCCTCAAGCTTTCTTCCACTAGCTTCAAAGATTTCTTCTAAAATGTGAGGCATACTGAAAAATGTAGGACCCACATCAAACTCATAATCTCCTAGTTTTAACTTGGCATTACGCCCCCCAAAAACATGTTGTTTCTCAAAAACATGAACATCATTTCCTTGCGCTGCTAACATCATAGCGGATGCTAAGCCACCTGGCCCTGCTCCCACAATTGCAATCGTCTTCATATTCCTCACCCATTCATTGTACAATTATTTGTACATTTGTTATACATTAATTATACACACCCTCCCTCCTCACCGCAATTTTTAAACACTTGGGTTATACAAAAGTCAAAAAAAAGGACGAATAAGGTTGTACAAACCTCATTCGCCCTTTCTTATTTACTCTTCTTCTTCAAGCCACACATCCTCTACATGCTTACGATCTAATTGCTTTCGAACTTTACGATATTCTTTTGATTTGAAAATAATATCAAAATCATAACCATCAGGATATAACTCTTTAGCTGGAATATGCAATTGGATACGTTTATGGTTAATCGTGTGTTTTTCTCCTTTTATTTGTACAACATAATTCCCTTTTGAATCGGGGCCTTTATACACAATCCCAGTATCTCCGGTAGCCAGCACCGTTACATTGTCCCCCATAACGTATTTTGTTACGCGATCTTCTGGCTTCACTCTCTCTTTTTTGGATGATTGACGGGCATAACGATTTGTAGCTATTTGCTTTGCTAGTAATGAATGATCCATATCATAAGCTGGAGCATAGGATCTATCCTCTTTATAAGAGATTGAATGAGCTTTCTCGATAATCTCTGGATGCATACCTAATTTAAGTGCAATTTGAAAGGCTTGACTTTTACCTGTTGTCCCTAACAACAATCGATATGTTGGACGCAGGGTTTCTAAATCAAACTCCATTGAACCATTCATAAACCCTTCTCTTTCTTCAGCAAAATCTTTCATTTCATTGTAATGGGTTGTTGCAAAAATGGTTGCTCCTTTCTCATACAATTGATCCAGAATAGCTGTTGCTAAACCCATACCTTCTGTAGGATCTGTTCCAGAACCTAACTCATCTAAAAGCACAAGGCTATGATCGTTTGCTTCTTGTAAGATTTCAATAATGTTCACAAGTCTGGAGCTAAACGTACTTAAGTTTTCTGTAATGCTCTGCCCATCACCGATATCAACAAAAATATGATGAAACAGATGTAACGTACTCCCTTCATCCGATGGGATATGCAATCCAACTTGAGTCATGTAGGTAAGCAGCCCAACGGTTTTCAAGGTAACGGTTTTTCCACCTGTATTAGGACCTGTGATCACCAAAGCATAGTGATTCGGATCTAAGCTAATGTTTAGAGGGACTGCGTCGTTCCCTAAAAGTGGATGTCTGGCATTCATTAGATTCATATTATAGTCTTCATTCACAACAGCTGGGGTACCATGTAGACTTTTACTGTAATGAGCTTTTGCAAAAATAACATCGTACTGATGCATCGTCTCGACTGCAATATTTAGATCCTGCTCTTTCTCTAATACAAGAGCGGTTAAATAATAAAGAATTTGTTCAACCTCTTTTTCTTCTGCCAATCGTAACATGTCTAGTTCTTCCTGCATGTTTGTAACTTCTTCTGGCTCGATAAAGACAGTTGCACCTGAAGAAGATGAATCAATAACTGTCCCTTTCACTTTATTACGGTAATTTGCTTTGATAGGGATCACAAATCTACCATTCTTTTCTGCCACCACACGCTCCTGCATATACGTTGAGAGTTTATTGGATTTTGCCAGATGGTTGATCTTTTCTTTCAGTTTTGTGTGATGAATTTTCATCTGCTTACGTATTTTCGTTAACTCTTTTGATGCATAATCATCTACTCTACCATGGCGAAGACATCTCTGAATTTCTGTTTCTAAATCGCTTATATCTTCTATTGATTCTGCGTATGTTGAAATCGTTGGTCCAGCAAATCTTTTGTCCTTCATAAAACGCTTTAACTTAGAACAATGATCTAAAAATGACTGTAGCTTTTGAAATTGGTCAGGTCGGATAAACATGCCTTTCTTGGCTTGCTCTAACATGTGTGTGACATCATCTAAACTGTGAATTGGTACACTTGAACTGATTTCTAATATGTTTACTGCTTCACTCACTTCCTCTAACCATCGCTCAATCTGCTTTTTGTTAAGGGATGGTTGGAGTTGTTGAATTGTTTCTTTCCCTTTATGTGTCATGGCATAATGCGCCACTTCTTGTAAAATCAAGTCACTCTCTAAAGCTTTATATGCTTGTTTTTTCAATGTCAGGTCCTCCTCAAATACTTTTCATAAAATAAAAAAAGCTGCAATGAACAAAGCTCATTGCAGCAAACTTACGATTTATCATTCAATCGCTAGGGTCAGCTTACTAAAGGACAACTGTGTACAGCTATCCAAAAGTTAGTTATAGATAAAAAAAGACTGCGACAATAGTGTCACAGCCTCTTCTAACCTACCCAAGAGTTTTGCTATGATTCATTGTTCTTAACTACTCAAAAAAGTGCGTAACGAACTAAACTTGCGTATAATGCAAGTTTACAACCTTTTTGAGACCGTATTTAGTTACGGGTTAGTTAAGAACAATAACCTTCATAAAACATACTCCTTATAAGTAGAGTCGATTGAATGATATTCGTTAAATATTATGTTATTTCAATTGTACGTTAAAAATATTCACTCGTCAATTTAACAAGTGGAGAAACGTTGTACATATACTTGATCTTTCCCATTCTCTTTAGCTTCATACAACGCTTGATCTGCTCTTTGTACAAAAGCTGTAATCGATTCAGTTTCATCGGGAATACGATGTATCATTCCTATCGAAATCGTCACATAATCACTGATCTCTGATGCACGATGTGGAATTTTTTTATTTTTGACACTGTTTCTTAATGCTTCTGCTTTTTCTTCTGCTTCACTTATATTTAGATTTTCATAAATGATCGCAAATTCCTCTCCTCCATACCGCGCAATAAATCCGTCATTTTTCTCTACCTCAGTCTGAAGGGTTGTAGCGATTTCAGCTAAACAATCATCACCATGTAAATGCCCATATGTATCATTAAAAGGCTTAAAGAAATCGATATCAACCATCATAAAGGTTATCGAATTTTTTTGTTTTAAAGCCTCTGTCCATGATTGATCCATATACTTTTCAAACAACCTTCGATTTGGAATGTTGGTTAAGCTATCTTTAAAAGACATCTCTTCTAATTTTTGATTCGCTTTTTGGAGATTTCGTTCAGCATGTACCCATTCCGTAATATCATGTATAGCCCCTGTATATCCTTCTAAATTTCCTTGCTCATCAAACACAGCTGTACAATAAAACTCTACAATACGTTCCCCTCCATCTTTTTGAGTGTAACGGACCTGATGCATGGTATGATCTAATTCTTTATTCATAAGGGGGCGCAACATACGATAAAGTTTCACTCGATCTTCTCTATGAACGAAAGACATGAAATGTTCTCCTATTGCTTCCCGAACTGTATAACCTGAAACCTTCTCCCATGCTGGGTTAAGAAATACCCAACATCCCTTTGGATCGATTTGGTAAACAACTTCAGAAATGTGGTCTACAATATTTTTATATTGCTTCTGTGTCCTTCGCATCATTTTCATATTATATTGTAATTGTACAATCATAGACTGAAAGCTTTGTGCAAGCTCTCGAAATTCATAGGCCGAACGATTAAACACTGAAAAATCAATGTGTTGATTCCATTTCCCATGTCGAATCTCCCTAGCCCTTTCAGCTAAAAGATGTAAAGGATGATTAATGCGTTGAGCGATACCAATAAAGAGTACAAAACCAATTGCATAAACAGCTAGTACATCCATGCAGAAGACAAATAGTTGGATATAAAGGGAACTAAACACCTGGCTTTTATTTCGTTCTGATACGATAAACCATCTATCCTCATTTACCCAACTGTAACTCGCATACATTTCTTTTTGTTGATTTTCGTAGGATTTCAGAATAGGTTTATGGGCTAATGCTTGTTCAAATAAATATGTATCCCGAATGCTAGTTGTTCCTGTTTTGTCAGGATCTAATAGGGATCCTTCTTTTGTAACAATATAGGTATAATTAGAACCATTCTCATCATTAAATAATGAGGTCATTACATCAACTTTTACTTTTCCATATAATACTCCAACGAAATCCCCCTTCACTCGAATTGGCGCAGAGATGATAAAAAACTTTTGATGGTCTTCCTCAAAGATGGAACTTATATAAATGTCTTTCTCATTTGCTTCTTTAAAAAACTTTTCATCTTTAACAGATTCTTCTTGGTTGAATCCATAGACGACTTTTCGATCTTCTCTATGAATTTGAAGTGCAACATCTCCGTTTTCATTTGTTTGAGAGATCGAATGAAATGCTGGATTCCCAAACAAAATATCTCGATAAATCCATAAGCTGTTGTCCTGATTGCTAATCATTTGAGTAGCAGTCATGGAGGATAAAAGCTTAACATCTTGTTTACGTTCCTCAAGCCAATTCTCTAACTGCTCCTTCTCCAAATGAACTTGTTCTGATAGCTGTTCCATCGTTGTGCTTTTTCGATCATGCGATTCTAACCAATAATAAGGGATGATTGTCAAAACAATCACGAGGAATAGAAGCAAGAAAAACCAAAAAAGCAATTTTGTTTTAACTTTTTGAATCCCAAAAAAAGATTCAATTTTCTCCATCATAATTAAACGTCCTTTTTCTATATACATGACTTTTTGACTAGACTTATAACAATCATTTTACACTATTTTCATAATGCTTTCATGCGAATTTTTAAAATATTCCATTTTTAATTTGAATTTAATCCTAATTTCTTATCAGTTATAAAATGAATTAGATTTATTACAATTTAGACAAACGTCCAAACATTGCCAGGCTTTTTTCCATATTGTATTAGTGTAAGATTTCAGGAGGTGATTTTGGATGCCTTATGGATATGGAATTGGCGGATATGGCGGTGGCTACGGTTGTGGCTACGGCGGAGGATTCGCCCTAATTGTTGTACTGTTCATCCTACTAATCATTGTAGGTGCAGCTTTTTATTGCTAGTAAATTGAAAAAGCCCTTTTCATTTGAGAAGGGCTTTTTTATTAAGGGTACCTATTAAACTGATTTTGGAAAAAAACGATCTAACTGATGAGGTGGGAGAGGCTTACTAAAATAATAACCTTGCATTTCATCACAACGTTCAGTCTTTAGAAACTCAAGTTGCTCTTCTGTTTCCACACCTTCTGCGATCACTTTCATGTTTAGAGAATGTGACATATGAATAATAGATTTTACAATAGCCGCATTTTGCTTTCGGTTCTCATGTATGAAAATTCGATCAATTTTAAGCTTACTAATGGGAAATTGACTTAAATACTTCAAGGATGAATACCCTGTTCCAAAGTCATCTATGGAAACATGCACACCTAAAGCACGCAAACCTTCTAATGTCCGAAAAATATCTTCCTCATTACTCATTGCCATAGATTCAGTTATTTCAAGTTCTAAATAGTGTGCATTCAATCCAGATTCTTTCAATATACTCTCAACTTTATCCACTAAATCCTTCTGATAAACTTGTTTAGCTGATAAATTCACACCCACTACAAAAGGGGTGTACCCTTGGTCCTGCCATTTTTTATTTTGAAGACAAGCTTGTTTTAAAACCCATTCACCAATTTCAAAAATAAGTCCAGTTTTTTCTGCCAGTGGAATAAATGTTGCTGGTGGGACATACCCCCATTTTGGATGCTTCCATCGAAGCAGTGCTTCAAGACCCACAATTTGTCCGGTTTCTATGTTTTTCTGAGGTTGATAATGAAGTTCTAATTGGTCTTCCTTCAATGCTTTTCTTAATTCAGTTTCCATGGTTAAGATCGTCTTAAAATCCTTAGAAATCGAGGATTCAAACACTTTGTAATGATTTCGATTATTTGCCTTGATTACGTTCATTGCTGAATCAGCATGTTTAATCAAGTCATTCGAATCATGACCATCTTCAGGGTAACTACTAATGCCAATTGAAACGGATGTAAAAAGTTCTAACCCTTCAACAAGTAAGGGAGATTCGAAAGATTTAATTATTTTTTGAGCTAAGTGTTCAGCCTCTATTTTTGATTGAACACCTTTTTGTAAAATAAGGAACTCGTCTCCGCCCATGCGAGCAATAAAATTATGTTCATCATGGTGCATTTTTAATCGTTCTGCAAACGCATACAATAATTTATCTCCAAACACATATCCTAATGTATCATTAATCTGCTTGAAGTAGTCGATGTCCATAAAATGTACAGCTACCTGTTCTCCATTATATTCAGCCTGTTGGATCGCTTCTTTAAGTGTTTTCATAAAGTATGTACGATTCGGAAGATCTGTTAATTCATCATAATAAGCCATAAACTCAATTCGTTTTTCCTGTTCAACACGGTCTGTAATATCTCTCACTATAGCTCCGCGTAAAACTCTGTCTTGATATGGATATGGATGTGCCATGATTTCAACATGGATTAATGACCCATCTTTCTTAATACCAGTAAGTTCATAAGGTTTATCTGGGAACTGGCTCATCATACTTTGAAGTTTATAGGAACTGCGAGATTCCACCATATCAAACGCACTAAGATGAACCATCTCTTCAACCGTGTAACCAAACATTCTGGCAAACGTTTCATCACAGTCAATTATATTACCTCTGTCATGAAGTACAATGCCTTCGAAGCTACCTTGTATGAGTTTGTTCATATGTTGTTTAGCTTGCTTCACCTTATCATTTAAGGAAACGGAATGAAGAATCATAGAATAAAGATCTTGATCGCTAGTATTGTTCATTTTCATGGATTTAACATGAAAATACTGTTTTGAGCCATCCTTTACCTCTAATAAGGTATTCGTTTCCTCTTGGCTCACTAACCTATCAAAATCAAAATAATCTCGGATATTTACAGACATTTTTTCAGAAGTCCCTAAAAGATCCCAAGCAGATTGATTTCCTTCTACGATCGTACCCTCTCCATCTACAAACAGGATAGCGTCTTGAACTTGCTCAAGTAACCATCCATGAATAGGAAGCTGTAACTGATTGGATGGATTCGACATTCCGTATTCCCCCTAATAACCCCTGAGTATGTCTTTAACCAATAATAATACGCTCGGTAGGATAATGATATCTTCCGCTTTTTTTATCTTTTTTAAATGTAAATAGGAAGGATAAGATTCCTATGCGTCCTATAAACATTAGCGAAATTAAAACAAATTTACTAATACTAGTTAGTTCTGGGGTAATTCCCATTGATAAACCAGTGGTACCGAATGCGGATGAAACTTCAAAGATAATTTCTATTAAGCTAAATGGTTCAAGTATGGTTAAAACCACTACACTTAAGAAACATGTAATAACTGCCATTATGGAGACCACAACTGCTTTTATTAAATCTTCTTCATGGACTTCTCTCCCAAATATGTGGATGCGTTGTTTACCTCGTGCAAATGTTAGTAAGAAAATAATCACC